>JABZHU010000150.1:0-3037 GCA_015258705.1 Atopobium sp.
AGATTAAGCATTTGTGTGTAGGTGGTATGCACGGTATCTGGATCTGGCAGTGGCAGAATTACCAAGAAGTACATGGTAAGTAAATACAAGATAAACGAATACACAATCAAAGTTCTAAGCTTATTAACAGAACCGTATTTGCGATAGTTGATAATCATATAGGGCAGAGTGATGAAAAATGCCAAAACAGGAAAAACAAGCATGGCAATTTTGATGGAATTTATATATCCCATTGGATCTCCTGGATAACCCTATTTAAATCCGCTCAAGCAAGCAAACGTTTTCCACATGGAAGGTCTGTGGGAATAGATCAACCGGGGTCACACTTACTGGTTTGTATGAGCCAATCTCAACAAAGCGCTTAAGGTCACGCGCAAGTGTTGCAGGGTCACAAGAAACATATGCAATGGCACGTGCAGGCTGCTTAGAAAGCTGCTGAATTACATCAGGAGCAAGTCCCGCACGAGGAGGGTCAACAATAATAACGTCAGCATCTGTGTCAGGGAATTCTCTACCTGCGTCTCCACCTACTGCGTCAACATTATCAAGCTTGGCCAACTCAAGGTTGCGACGAAGATCTCTTACCGCTGGACCATAAGCTTCAACAGCAGAAACAAATCCTGCACGCTTTGCTAGAGGAAGCGTAAAGGTTCCTGCTCCACAGTAAAGATCCATTGCCTCGTCATCTGGCTGAACATCCAAACCAGAGAGCACAAGCTCAACGAGTTTCTCGGCACCCTTGGTATTGACCTGGAAAAAAGAAGGAGCAGAAAGCTGCATCTTCTGACCGTCAATGAGCTCGCTCCATGAGCCGGTGCCGCTCAGGCGCTCTACGCCTACAACGCGGCGAGCTTTACTGGGGCCCTTTGTCATTACGCGGACAACACTTGTTGCTTTTACTGCGTCCCCCAAAACGCGAGCAATCTGTGCACGTGGAAAGCCGCTCGGAGCGGTCCAGAGCGCTACTTCAAGCTCTTTGGTGCGTCTAGACACTCTGATGCCAATGCGTTCTATATCAAGCTCGTGAGAGCCCGAGAGGTAGGAGAGGGCTCCGCTTACGGCGCCAACTGCCTTTTGGTTGCTTTTATCCAACAGTGGACAGTCTTTAATGCGAACAATATCTTGTCCGTTAGGCGCATACATGCCTACCAGCGTTTTATTGCCGTTACGCTTAAACGCCAGTTCAATTTTGTTGCGGTATCCCCACGGTTCACCAGGGGAAACAATATCTTTTACCAGCTCAGAGACATCGTCGTGTGAAAAGTGCCCAATGCGTTCAAGAGCAGAGACTACACCGTTGCGTTTCTCGACAAGTTGCTGCTCGTAAATAATGTTGCCCCAAGGAGTGGCGCCTGTGAGCACCACAAAGGGATTGGGATGAGGCTCTCTAAACGCAGATGCTTCCAAGACCTTTACAAGCTGACCGCGAGAAAACCTGTCTGAGTCCTCGGTAATCTGTACACTGACGGTATCTCCAGGGACGGCGCCTCCAGAGATGAAGACCGTTTTACCTTCTGATGTATGGGCAATAGCGTCTGGACCATAGCTCATACGTTCTACATGTAAGGTGAGCTCAGACACTTAGTAGACCATTCCCATTGCCTCGCGGACCTCGTCGAGCGTGGCGTCAGCAATAACGTTTGCACGAGCGTTTCCGTCGTGGAGGATATCGCGAATAAGGTCTGGTTGAGCTGCAAACTCTGCGCGCCTCTGACGAATTGGCTCAAAGTAGGTGTTAACAGCATCGATGACGTAAGCTTTGAGCGCTCCGCCGCCGCCCATAGCAATCTCGTCAGCAATCTCTTTTGGATCACGGCCAGTACAAATGCCAGCAGTGGTGAGAAGCGCAGAAACGCCAGGACGATTGTCTGGGTCAAAGGTAATCATGCGCTCGGAGTCAGTCTTGGATTTCTTGATGAGCTTAGCAGTTTCTTCAGCTGTCATAGAAAGCGAGATAGCATTACCGTAAGACTTGCTCATCTTGCGACCATCAAGGCCAGGAATTAATGGGGTAGAGGTGAGAAGGCCAGAAACCTCTGGGAATACCTTTCCGTAGCGCTCATTAAAGCGACGGGCGATCTTAGAGGTAATCTCAATGTGAGGCAGCTGATCGCGACCAACAGGAACAACATTTCCTTTGCAGAAAAGAATGTCGCATGCCTGGTGAACAGGATAAGTGAGGAGAAGACCTGTAAGAGCATGACCAGATGCTTCCTGCTCTGCCTTAACGGTTGGATTTCTATGTAGTTCAGACTCGGTAACAAGTGAGAGGAACGGAAGCATAAGCTGGTTAAGAGCTGGAACTGCAGAATGCGTGAAAATCATAGTCTTCTCTGGATCAATTCCGCAGGCCAGATAATCAATAACCATATTGTAGACATTATCTGCAATATGCTCAGTGGTGTCCCTGTCTGTAATAACCTGATAGTCAGCAATAATAATATTGGTATGAACACCAAGGTTTTGGAGTCTTACGCGCTCAACAATAGTGCCAAAGTAATGACCAAGGTGAAGCCTTCCAGTAGGACGGTCACCAGTAAGCATGTTGTACTTTCCTGCATGCTCGGCTAAATCCGCCTGGATTTCATCGGAACGGCGAACAGCTGCTTCATAACTGCCTTCATTTGGCATAGTTACTCCTTGTTAATCTCAAATTTTTGCTTTCATTATTTTATTTCAATAAAAGTATTTTCCTCACACAATCTTTAATTTTATCAGCCTTAATTTCTATCTGTTCTAATTTCTGTAAGCGGTATTTTTAATGCGTTTACGGAATTATATGAATTTATCATGCAGTATATATAATGAAAAATACCTATAGATTACTTAGGTAGTTTAGAGGAAATTATGAAATGGGAAAAATAGTTGGGTGGGATACCATGATCCTTGGAATGGAGTTTCCGTTAGTAGGAATTTTGCTTCAACCTGCGTTTTGGATAGTACTGTTGTTAATTGTTTTAATTGTTTTATTTGTAACTAAGAAGTCCAAGTAATGCTTCTTATATATCTAATTTGATTCGTAGGACAAGTTTTAGAT
>JABZHU010000031.1:0-13004 GCA_015258705.1 Atopobium sp.
AAGTGGGTTGTTCCTACCGTAGCTGCTATGATTACCCTGTTCTTCTTGGGTATGCTGTTCTGCTACTTCATCATTTTGAACACTGCAATTGGTTGGATGATTGGTCAGTCGCAGGAGTTTGCAGGAACCATTAATGAGGCAAGCGATTATCTCAACATTATTATGATGTTTGAGATCGGCTTTGGTGTTGCGTTCCAGCTTCCTCTGGTTATCTTCTACCTAGCCATTCTTCACCTTGTTCCTTACAAGGATATGCGTGAGCAGTGGCGCTACGTTTACGTTGGACTGATGATTCTCTCTGCAGTTGTCACTCCTGACGCATCACCTGTCACCATGATTTTGATGTTTGCAGCTCTTATCCTTCTGTACGAAGTTGCTCTGGCTGTTGCTCGCTACGTCATTATTGCCCGCGATGGCAAAGCTGCTCTTAAGTGGAGCCGCGAGGACTATGAGCAGCATGAGCTGGACAAAATCTAGTAATTCCGCTTTTTAATTTGGAGAGTGTTGTTCTTTGATTCTAGTTGTTACCGAGAAAAACGACGCAGCGCAGCAGATTGCTCGCCTTCTGTCTGAATCGGGTAAGCCTGAGGCAGACAAGGTATACAACACTCCTGTTTATCGTTTTAGACGCGGCGGAGAAGATCATGTTGCCATTGGTCTTCGTGGCCATATTTTGCAGCCTGATTTTCCTTTGGCTCTCAAGTTTGACAAGGAAGAGGGCTGGTACGGAGAAACTGCAGAAGGGGAGCACCTTCCTGCAGACGTTCCAGATGGTCTTGAGCGTCCTCCTTACAAGGTTAAGCGTAAGCCTTTTATGGCAGACGGCGTGGACCTTAAGGGTTGGAAAATCCCTAGCTTGCCTTATTTGATTTGGGCTCCTGTAGATAAACAACCTGCAGAAAAAGAGATTATTCGGGCACTCAAGAATCTTGCTAAGAAGGCAGAGTCTGTCATTATCGGTACAGACTTTGACCGCGAAGGTGAGCTTATCGGCTCTGATGCATTGGCACAGGTCCTCTCGGTTAATTCTAACCTGGCGGTATTTCGTGCTCGCTACTCTGCCTTTACCAAGACAGAGATTGAGACCGCCTTCAATAACCTGGTGGACCTTGATTACAACTTGGCTGCAGCAGGCGAGTCCAGACAGTATATCGACCTCATTTGGGGTGCGGTGCTGACCCGTTACCTGACCACTGCACGTTTTGGTGGTCTGGGCAATACGCGTTCTGCTGGTCGTGTTCAGACTCCTACGCTGGCACTTGTTGTTGAGCGCGAGCGTGAGCGCCTGGCATTTAAGCCAGAAGATTATTGGGTTATTTCTGGTGTTGCTGCTCCAGAAGATGATGCGGAAGCAACCTTTAAGATGGTCCACCAGACCGCAAGGTTCTGGGATCAAGTGGAAGCAGACGCAGCTTACGCAGTTGTTAAGGATCAAACGCAGGCAACGGTTGTCGAGATTGAGTCTCGTAGCAGAAAGCAGCAGCCACCAGCTCCATTTAACACCACGTCGCTGCAGGCGGCTGCAGCTGCAGAGGGTATCTCGCCAGCTAGAACTATGCGTTTGGCAGAGTCTTTGTACATGGACGGCTTGATTTCATACCCACGTGTTGATAACACGGTCTATCCAAGTTCGCTTGACTTGAAGGATTGTGTTCGTACGCTGTCCGCGGTTCCTCAGTATGCTCCTACCTGCAAAAAGCTCTTGGGTCAGCCAAAGCTGCACGCAACGCGTGGCAAGCAGGAGTCTACCGACCACCCACCAATTTATCCAACAGCGGCAGCAAATCCAGATGCCTTGCAGCCCGCAGCTTGGAAGCTCTATAACCTGATTGCTCGAAGGTTCCTTGCAACCCTTATGGGTCCAGCTACTATGAGTGGCACCAAGATTACGCTTGATGTTGCAGGTCAGCCCTTTGTTGCAAATGGAACGGTCTTGGCTGAGCCAGGCTTTAGAGAGATTTATCCCTTTGGTCTTAAGAAAGACGATCAGATCCCTGATGTCGGCGAGGGAGAGATCGTCTCCATTAAGTCTTTGTCGCTTGATGCTAAGCAGACAGAGCCACCTGCTCGCTATAGCCAGGGCAAGCTTATTCAAGAGATGGAGAAGCGTGGTCTGGGTACAAAATCTACGCGTGCCTCCATTATTGATACGCTCTACCAGCGTAAATATCTCAAGAATGATCCTGTTGAGCCAAGTCAGCTTGGTATGGCAATTGTTGATGCACTTTCGCAGTTTGCACCACACATTACCTCGCCTGATATGACGGCAGAGCTTGAGTCCGATATGACAAGCGTTGCTGAAGGTAAAGACACGCGTGATGGCGTTGTTACTCACTCAAGAGCGCTGCTTGCGGGCATGATTGATACGCTCATTGATCATAAAGAAGACTTGTCTGAGGCCATTGCTGATGCGGTTACTGCTGACGCAAAGGTGGGAACCTGCCCTAAGTGCGGCAAAGATTTGGTTGCTAAGAGCTCTCTGAAGACTCGTGGAAGCTTTGTAGGCTGCATGGGTTGGCCAGACTGCGATGTTACCTATCCGCTGCCCCAGGGACGCGTTGAGCCGCTTGAGGGAGAGGCTGGCGTCTGCCCAGAGTGTGGTGCACCTCGCGTAAAGGTTCAGCCGTTTAGGCAGCGCGCGTATGAGACCTGCATCAATCCAGCTTGCCCTACAAACGCAGAGCCAGACCTTATTGTGGGCGAGTGTCCAACCTGTAAGGCCAACGGAAAGCATGGTGACCTGGTAGCGCACAAGTCCGAGCGCACGGGTAAGCGTTTTATTCGCTGCACCAACTACGAGGAGTGCGAGACAAGTTATCCTCTACCAGCTCGTGGAAAGCTCGAGAAGACCGATGAGGTCTGCCCAGACTGCGGCGCACCTATGGTGGTTGTTACCACCCAGCGTGGTCCTTGGAAGCTCTGTCCAAACTACGATTGCCCTGGTAAAGAAAAGAAAACTGCCCCGCGTAGAGGCGCTCGTAAGAGTACTAAGAGCACCAAATCCACTAAGGCAGCAAAAAAGTAAACGTATGACGGTGCATCGAGAGGTGCACCGTTTTCGGAAGAACGAGCGTCCCTCTCCAACGCCCGCTCCATACGTATTTTTACCCATTTTTGAGCGCTCTTCATGTGGAAATGCGCAAAACCTTTAGAATATTCATGGCGAGAAACACAATCTGCCTGTATCGTGAGATAGTTAAGAGGGAGGGAAGCATGAACAAAGACGCACGTACATCTCAAGGCTTGTTTATCACGCTTGAAGGCGTTGATGGCTGTGGCAAGTCAACACAAGCTTCTCTTCTGCGAGAAGATCTTGAAGCTCTTGGCTTTGATGTGGTCTTTGTTCGTGAGCCCGGCGGCACTGCTATTTCTGAGCAGATTAGAGGCGTGGTACTTAATCCAGAAAACGGCATGATGTGCGATGAGTGTGAGTTGTTGCTCTATGAAGCAAGTCGTGCCCAGTTGGTAGGAGAGGTTATCCGACCAGCTCTAGCTTCGGGCAAAGTTGTCTTGTGCGATCGCTTCTATGACTCCACCTTTGCCTATCAAGCAGCTGGTCGCGGTCTTGATACAGACCTCGTGCACCGTGCAAATCGTTTGGGAAGCTGTGGGGTTTCTCCTGATAGAACCCTTGTCTTTATGCTTGAGCCAACGGTTGCTCATGCGCGTGCTACGCAAAATGACGCCGATAGACTAGAAGCAGAAGGTGTTGCCTTCCAGGAGCGAGTATTTGCTGGTTATAAGCAACTTCTGCAAAATGAGCCAGAGCGTGTAAAAGCTGTAGATGCAGATGGCACAATTGATGAGGTTCGCGCACGTACTCGTCAGCTGTTAGCAGATCTTATTCCTGGTATTTGTGAGCTTGGTGAGTGACGCGTTTATGACTCAAGAGAGCACACATACTACTCAAAACACCTATCCACTTCCTCAGGCACTTACCCGTCTTCAGGATCAACCTCAAGTTCAAAATCTGCTTGCACGCGCACTTCATGAGCACAAGCTTGGCCACGCCTATCTGTTTGTAGGAGCTCCTGGTTCCAGTAAAGGTCTTGCAGCCAAAGCTCTGGCGCAGTGTGTACTTTGCGCTCAGGGCGGTGACGCTGCCTGTGACGACTGCATTCGTATTTCTCGCGGTACTCACCCTGACGTTCACGTACTTACCCCAGCTTCCGCAAATGGCTACCTCATTGAGCAGATTCGTCAGCTCATCGCTGATGTTAGTCTGGCGCCTATGCGCTCAACTCATAAGATTTACGTGATTGACCGCGCTGATTTGCTCAGAGAAAATTCTGCAAATGCACTGCTCAAAACTATTGAAGAGCCACCTGCAGACACCATCTTTATTCTGTCTGCACGTTCTTCTTCTGCGGTGCTTCCCACCATTGTTTCTCGCTGTCAGGTAGTTGCGTTTAGAACGCTCACTGACGCTGCAGCTAAAGCCGCTATCATGCGAGAGATTTCCGCCACAGAGCAGGAAGCCCGTATTGCGCTTGCAGCAACAGGAACCCCTGGTAGAGCTGTGGAGTTTTTGCAGTCTTCTACGCGCAAAAACATTCGCAGACAGCTCATTGATGTTTTTGGCAACCTGCTCAGAAATGACTCGTGGGATGTACTCACTTCCGCAAAAGAGCTGATAGAAGCCGCAAAAATTCCTCTTGGTGACGTAAGACGCGCCCAAGAAGAAGCGCTTACTCAAAACGAAGACTTTCTTACCAGCGCTGCGTTAAAGCAGGTTGAGGCAGCAAATAAGCGAGAACTCACAGCGCGCGAGCGTTCGGGTATCATAGAAATGTTGGCAATTCTGGAATCGCTTCTTCGCGACGTACTTTTATGTTGCGAAGCGGTTGATGAAGAGATAGTAAATACGGATGCAGCAGGCATTATTGACCGCGTTGCATCTCAAACTCATACCCAGGGTGTTTTGGGGGCTCTTGCTGCGGTGCAAGAGGCTCAATACAACCTGGATCGCTCTGTTTCTCCCCAGCTAACCCTTGAGGTTATGCTGCTGCATATCAAGGAGGCACTTACATGCCCACCGTTGTCCCGGTGAAATTTGAATACGCCGCGCGCGACCTTTGGTTTGATCCAAAGGAGTCCGGCGTTCTTGAAGGTGACCACGTTATCTGTCAGACCGAGCGCGGTCTAGAGATTGGTCTTGCTGTTGCTGATCCTCGTGAGATTTCTCAGGAAGAGTTTGAGTACAAGACAAACAAAGCTGAGCTCAAAGATGTTGTTCGTGTAGCAACTGAAGAAGACCTTGCTCGCGCAGAAGAGCTTGCCGCTAAGGGCGAGGCCGCGCTTCCTGTATTCAGGAAGTTTGCTGTTCAAGAAGAACTTGAGATGAAGCCTATTGGCGTCGAGTACCTTTTTGATGGCGAGAAGGTCGTGTGTTACTTCTCGGCTGATGATCGCGTGGACTTTAGGCAGCTTGTGCGTGAGCTTTCTCACGAGCTTCACGAGCGCATTGATATGCGTCAGATTGGCGTCAGGGAAGAAGCAGCGGTTATCGGCGGTTATGGTCACTGCGGACAAGAGCTCTGCTGTAGAAGGTTTGGCCTCTCTTTTGAGCCAGTTTCTATTCGCATGGCAAAAGAGCAGGATTTGCCTCTGAACTCCACCAAGATTTCCGGTGCTTGTGGTCGCTTAATGTGCTGCTTGCGCTATGAGTTTGAAGCTTATCGCGATTTTAAAAACCGTGCTCCAAAGCGCAACGCTGTTATTGAGACTCCTTTGGGCATGGCAAAAATTGTTGAGTACAACACACCAAAAGAAGAGATTGCTCTTCGCCTTGAGAGTGGCAAGGTAGTTCGCATTCCTCTTGCTGATATGGATGCCTCTCCTGCAGCACAGCAGAAGTCGGAAGACCTGGGTTGTTCTTGCAGGCCAGACAGCGTTTCTCGCGCTGCTCTTGAGCGTCTTGAATCCGTTGAGGTTCAGATGGCTCTGGCAGAGCTTGATAGAGCAAACGGCCTCATTGTTGATGAAGAGCCAGAGATTAATCCAGACCTCTTTGTTACTGAGGCTCCAAGGCGCAAACGTGAGCGCTCCGAGCAGAACTCTGCAAATAGGCAGGAAAACGCCAAGAATTCTGGTGCAAGAAATGCCCGAGAAGAGCAGGGCGCTCAAAGTTCTTCTCGCACCCGTCGTGTAAGAACTTCGAAGAACGCTCAGGTCAACCCTGGTTCCAGTACTTTTGATGCTGCAACAGATACGCTTCGTCGTACCCGCCGTCGCCATCATGCGACAGAAGAGGGCGCTACAAATACTCAGGCTCCTCAGAAGAGCGAGCAGAGCACAGCTCCTGCACAGAAGCAGCCACAGGGTAAGCGCTTTAGAAGGACAGATGCTCCTCAGACGTCACAGAAAGCCGATGAGGCACAGGCACCAGTTCGTGCAAAAAG
This sequence comes from Atopobium sp., assembly GCA_015258705.1. Lineage (GTDB taxonomy): Bacteria > Actinomycetota > Coriobacteriia > Coriobacteriales > Atopobiaceae > Lancefieldella. The sequence goes on from JABZHU010000031.1 coordinate 6,402, forward strand.
GACTCGTCGTCCAGGTGATAGAGCAGGTATGAAGACCCAGAACGCTTCGCAGAATGCTCCACAGAATGCTTCTGGATCTAACGGCGCACCTAACGCTGCATCTAGAGATGCTCAGCCTCAAAACGCTGCACGTCGTAGGCACAGAAGAGCTGGACGCGATGATCGCGGACGCGGTTCAAAGGACAACGCGTAATGTATACGCTTAAGACTGAATATGCCTTTGACTCAGCGCATTTTCTTACCAACTACTATGGCAAGTGCGAGAACCTTCATGGTCATCGTTGGCATGTGACTGCCTGCATTTCAACTGCAGAGCTTGGTGAGTCTGGTACAGAAAAAGATATGGTTATGGACTTTGGCGTCTTTAAGCGCAAGGTCCGCGCGCTATGTGATTCCCTTGACCATACGTTTTTGATTGAAGAGGGTTCTCTTTCTGAAAAGACGCTGACCTGTCTCAAAGAAGAGGGTTTCTCGCTTACTATTTTGCCTTTTAGAAAATCTGGCTAAGTATCTGTTTGAGCAACTTGAAGCGGAAGGTTTACCTGTCTCTTCTGTTGAGGTTGATGAGACGCCTAACAATTGCGCCATTTATTCAAAAAATATGAAGTAACCTGTTGTTTTTTGAAGCTTGCGTGAGCAACATAACCTCGATGGGTATACTCTACGTATGTAGAGGTTTTATCTTTTGGCGAGGTGGAATTTCATGGCTCACGGAGCGTTGCGGGGTGTCAATTTAACCGGTTGGCTTACGCTTGAACCGTGGGTAACTCCTGAGCCGTTTGCACGCACAGGCTGCGTTGATGAAGCTCAGCTCATTAAGGCACTTGGTGTTGAGGCCTACCACACTCTTGTTAAAGCGCATCGTTCTTCATTTATTCAGAGTTCTGACTTTGTCAGCATTGCCGCACGTGGTTTTAATGCGGTAAGAATTTCTGTGCCTTGGTACGTTTTTGATGAAGAAGCCGCAGGTACTCCATATGTTAGCTGCATTACCGAGCTTGATAGAGCTCTTGAATGGGCAGAAGAGCTTGGTCTGCACGTTATTTTTGTTCTAGCAGTAAATCCAGGCCTGCCTGATGGCTTAAATGACCAGCCAGGTGGCGCTCCACGCACCAGAATTTCTGGGGAGAAGTCACTTTCTATTCTGCATAAGCTTGCCCTTCACTATGCTCACCGCAGTGGTTTTTATGGCATCGAAGTAGCTGATGAGGTTAAGCCTCGTGTGCGCAAGGGCTTTAAGCTCACTGATGGTATTCCTGGTCACTCGTTAAGAAACTATTATCGCCGTGCGTATGAGGCTATTAGATCTGTGGCAGGAGAAGAGCCTGTGGTCATTCTTCCAGATGGTGGATGGCCTCAGGGATTTAGGCGTTTTATGAGCCAGCAGGCTTATCAAAACGTTTGGCTTGACGCTCACCTTGATAAACCCTGTGAGGGAATTGATTGTTCAGGTCCTCGTGGTGTTCAGCAGCTGATTGATAAAAACGAAGCGTATTTGAAGACGTCTGCCTCTGGTGGTCTGCCGGTCATGGTGGGTAAATGGTCAGCATCACTTCCAAGCATTGACGGCGCTATGACGGCAGAGGGAAGAATTGCGCTTGAGCGCATTTACACTTCAGGCCAGCTCAAAGTGTACAATACGTGTCCTGCATGGTTCTTCCAGACCTGGAAGACCTCCGCATTTTTGGCTGCATGGGACGCACGCGTTGCACTTGCAACGTTTGAGAGGGGAATGCTCGAGTAATGACAGAATCTACTCTTTTAGCAGGTAAACTGTCTATTGTGGGCACGCCTATTGGTAATCTTTCGGACGCGTCGCCGCGCGTTAAAGAAACGCTTGCAGCAGCAGATGTCATTTTATGTGAGGACACGCGCGTGACCTCAAAGCTCCTCTCGGCATTTGACATTCATGTGCCACTTCAGCGCTGTGATCAAAATATTATTGAGTCGCAAATTGAACCAACGCTAGAGAGGCTTCGCGCGGGTCAGCGTGTTGCGTTTGTTTCAGATGCCGGCATGCCAGGCATCTCTGACCCGGGTCAGCATTTGGTTGATGCGGCGCTTTCAGAAGGACTTGCAACGGAAGTTATTCCAGGTCCTTCTGCGGTAACCTGTGCGCTTGTTGCATCAGGTCTGGCGAGCGATCATTTCTTCTTTGAAGGCTTTTTGCCTAGAAAGCACGGGCAGATTGTTCAGCGCTTGCAGCAGCTTGCGGCAATTCCTGGCACTATTGTGCTGTATGAGTCTCCGTTTAGAGTTCTTGCAACGGTTGAGGCCATAGCCGAGGTGTTTCCTACCAGGCAGGTGGCTCTTGTCAGGGAGCTTACTAAGCTGCACGAAGAAGTGGTACGCGACGTGGCACCTTGCCTTGTTAAGACACTTGCTGCAAAAGAGAACCTCAAAGGCGAGTGTGTTTTGGTTATCGCAGCTCCTACAGAAGAAGAGCTTGCCTCTGCATCGTCGCAGGCAGCGGGCGAGTCTCAGCTCTCGCTTGAAGACGCAATAGAGGTAGGTCTTGCTTCGGGTATCAGAAAATCAGCACTGGCCAAAGAGCTTGCTCAGAAGTTTGGTATTGCGCGCGATGAGGCATACCAGGCAATTCTTGTTCACGAGGCATAATCACCATACCAACACAAAGAACGCCCAGCATTTGCTCTATACTGGATAAGTTATTGCAACTTATACAAAGGGAGTCATTATGCCCGAGGCCAAGCCGTCATACTTTATTACCACCCCAATTTACTACGTCAACGCAAAGCCACACCTAGGAACTGCGTACTGCACCCTGCTTTGCGATATCCAGGCTCGCTTTAGACGCGCTGCCGGCTACGATGTCTTCTTCCTTACCGGTATGGACGAGCATGGCGAGAAGGTCGCTCTTGCTGCAGCTGATCACGGACTGTCCCCACAGGCATGGTGTGACTCCCAGGTTCCTTTCTTTAAGGGACTCTATGAAGAGCTCAACATCTCATACGACGACTTCATCCGTACTACCGATGAGCGTCACGTAAAAGCTGTCCAGTACCTGTGGGAGCGCATGCGTGAGGCTGGCTTCATCTACAAAGGATCCTACGATGGTTGGTACTGCATCCACGAGGAGACCTTCTTCACCGAGACCCAGGTAGAGAAAGCAGACGAAGAGGCTGGTTGCAAGGGTGCACACCTCTGCCCAGATTGCCATCGTGAGCTTGAGCGTGTTTCTGAGGAGTCTTGGTTCTTCAAGCTTTCCGCATTCCAGGACAAGCTGCTTGAGCTGTATGCTGAGCACCCAGATTTCATTGAGCCAGACTTCCGTGCAAACGAGGTACGCAGCTTTGTTGAGTCTGGTCTTCAGGATATTTCTGTATCTCGTACCAGCTTTGACTGGGGTGTTCCTGTTCCTTTTGATGAGTCTCACGTAACCTACGTCTGGTTTGACGCTCTTCTCAACTACTACACCGCTGTTGGCTATGGCGATGATAGTCCAGAGGCTGCTGCCATGAGAAAACGTTTCTGGCCAGCTCAGATGCACGTTGTCGGCAAGGACATCATCCGCTTCCACTGCGTCATTTGGCCTGCAATGCTTATGGCTCTTGGTGAGGCTGTGCCTGAGCACATTTTTGCTCACGGCTTCCTTAACGTCCGTAACTCTGAGACCGGCGTTGTTGAGAAGATGAGCAAGTCTCGCGGAAACGCTATTGCACCTAAGGACGTTTTGGACCTGCTGGGTGTTGAGGGCTACCGCTACTACTTCATGACCGACGTCACCCCTGGTGAGGACTCCGGCATTTCCTTCGAGCGCATGGAGCAGGTCTATAACGCCGACTTGGCAAATAGCTGGGGTAACTTGGTTTCTCGCGCCCTTAACATGAGCGATAAGTACTTTGAGGGCGTCACTCCAACCTTTGATGGTTCTACTGTTCCTGCAGATCATCCGCTGCGCAAGCTGGCCGAGGGTATCTATGACCGCTACGCCGCATGCATGGAGAAGATGGACTACGTAGGCGCTAAGAACATCATCATGGAGCTTGTCCACGCAGCTAACCACTACATTGAGGACGCTGCTCCTTGGACGGTAGCAAAAGACCCCGAGCGCGCAGCAGAGCTTGCAGAGATTATCTATACGCTGCTTGAGTCTATCCGCATTTGCGCACATCTCTTTATGCCGTTCATGCCTACTACGTCCGCAGAGGTTCTGCGCCGTATGAGCCTTGACGAGGCAGAGATTACCTCTACCGATACCCGCAGCGAGTGCGTATGGGGCAAGCTCCAGGGCGGCCTGGCTGTCTCTAAGGGAGACGCTCTGTTCCCACGTCTTGCAAGCAAGTAATCGTGTCGGAGCACGCATCGCATCAAACATCGTGGCTTGCCAATCAGCGCGCCACCAAAGAAACGCTGGAACGTTTTGGCCTTGCTACCAAATACAGGCTGGGTCAAAACTTCCTGGTGCAAGACCACATTATCGAGAAGATCGTCCAGCTTGCAGAGGTTCAGCCTACCGATGTGGTTGTTGAGGTTGGACCCGGTCTGGGTACCCTCACGGTGGCCTTGCTCGACAACGCCTGTGCGGTTTGTTCGCTTGAGGCAGACTCTGAGCTGGAGCAAGTCTTAGCAGTAACCTGCAAAGAGCCTCATCCAGACTCGTTTGCGCTGATCATGGGTGACGCGCTGGCAATCACGCCGCAGAAGCTCGCCGAGGCCTACAGCACGCTTCCGGCCGTTGCTCAGGGCACCACGCCGAGCGCCCCGATGCCAACAAAGTTTGTATCCAACCTGCCGTATCAGGTGGCAGCTACGTTGATCCTCAAGTTCTTCCAAGAGCTTCCGTCGCTTGAGCGAGCGGTAGTCATGGTGCAGGCTGAGGTGGCCGACAGAATTGCCGCCAAGCCTTCCACCAAGGCATATGGCGCTTACACTGCAAAGCTGTCTTTGTTTGCGCAGGTTACTGGCAGGTTTGAAGTGGGTCACGGCAACTTTATGCCTCCACCACGCGTCAACTCTGCTGTGGTTCGCCTTGATCGCACCATCGCGAGAAACCCGGTGACCTCCAAGCTTCTTTCTGAAGAAGAGCTCTTGCATACCATGAGGGTTATTGACGCTGCCTTTGCTCAGCGCAGAAAGACCATTCGTAATTCAATGAGTGCTTCTGGTTTTGATAAAGACAAGCTAGACCAGGCGTTTCTCGCCACAGGAATTGCACCTACGGTGCGCGCAGAAGTTTTGACCAGCCAAGATTTTATTTGTCTTGCAGCTGCTTTGGAGCCTTTGAGTGAGTAAGAAAAAGCATCATCTACCAGCAGAAGAAGTGGAAGCACTTTCTTTTTCTGACGGTCAGTTATTCCACGATATCTACGGCACACCTCGTCCAACACCTCGTGTTTTGGCGCCTGTTGCTGATACCCATGGTCACCTTGGTAGCCTTCATGAGCACAGCGCTGCAGAGTCTCTTGCTCGCGCTGCCGCGGCGGGTGTTCGCATGCTTGTTGTGCCCGTAGATATTGCTACGGAGTTTCCTCGTAAGTGGGCAGATACCAGCACTTTTATCGCATGGTTTGAGGATACTCTTAGGCAGGCACGCCACGCTTTTACAAAGCTGGCTGAAGCAGATCTCTGTGTACCCTGCGATTTACCTGCAGAGTATTTGTTTGAACACACGTATTTTGTAGTAGGCGCTCACCCGTACAGCGCACCAGACTATAACCAAGAGGCTGAACAGCGCTTGTTTGAGTTGCTTGAGCATCCTCTTTGCGTCGGAGTGGGAGAAATTGGCCTTGATTTTGGACCGTACTGTGAGGTTCCAGAAGAGGTCCAGCGCCAAGCATTTGAGCGACAGCTTTCCATTGCACATGAGCACAATCAACGCGTTGAGCTGCACCTGCGTGATGGTGCTGATAATACGCACGCTCATGATTTGGCGCTTGAAATACTAAACCGTCTAGGTGTGCCTAAGGCAGGCTGTGACCTGCACTGTTACACGGATGGTCCAGAGGTCATGAAGCCTTTTGCAGACCTTGGTTGTTTTGTTGCTTTTGGTGGCGCAGCAACATTTAAGCGCTCCGATGATATTCGAGCTGCAATGATTTCATGCCCAGAGACGCAACTGCTCTCAGAGACGGACTTCCCCTACATGGCTCCCGAGCCTTTGCGTGGAGGGGAGTGCACGCCAGCAATGGTGGTGCACACGGTTGAGCGCTTGGCAGAGCTTCGTTGGCAGCGACTTGATATCCCCAAAGAGAAGACGTATACCATACTCTGGGAAAACGCCAAACGCTTTGTGGGACTGGCGTAGCACAGTGGGAGGTGAGCACGCATGACAAAAATTCTGGTTGTAGAAGATGACCATCAGATTCAGCAGGAGTTGGTACTGCTGCTGCAAAGAAACGGCTTTGAGGCCCAGGCTCTCTCGTCTTTTGAGTCTGCACCTCAACAGATTATTGCTGCTCATCCAGACCTGGTTTTGCTGGACCTCAACCTTCCCGGTATTGATGGACAACAGATTTGTCGAGAAGTACGACAGCTTTCAAACGTTCCCATCATTGTAGTTACCAGCAGAAACACTGACCTTGATGAGCTTATGGTGCTCTCGTTAGGAGCGGACGATTTTATCGCCAAGCCCTATAACAC
>JABZHU010000151.1:0-2979 GCA_015258705.1 Atopobium sp.
ACGTGGGACTTGAGCGCCCACAGGACTCATCAAATGGTGATTGGTCTTCTACGGTCGCTATGCGTTCTGCAAAGCTAGCACACAAGGCACCGCGCGATATTGCAGCAGCTCTTGTGGTACATATTATCAAAGATGCTCAGATTGAGCGCGTTGAGGTTGCGGGTCCTGGCTTTGTAAACTTCTATCTGTCAACCGCTGCAGGCAATGAGATTTTTAACACCGTTCGCGAGCAGGGTGCAGACTTTGGACGTTCTTCTTTTGGCGCTGGTCAAAAGGTCCAGGTAGAGTACGTTTCTGCAAACCCTGTTGGTCCTCTGCACATTGGTCATGGCCGTTGGGCGGCGCTTGGAGATTCTCTAAGCCGCATTCTTGCCTTCGCAGGCTATGAGGTTGAGCGTGAGTACTACGTAAATGATCATGGCTCTCAGATGGATGTCTTTGGTCACTCCATTTCTAAGCGCTACCTGCAGCTTATTGACATCATGCAGGAGCGCGGCATTGACGCTGATGCAGCTGCTCAGGTGCTTGCAGAAGATCGCAATGCTTACGTTGCAGATGAAGAGGATGCACATCCAGAGGAGCATCCATTTACTGACGAGTTCATTAACTCTCTTGGCGGCAATGCATACGCCGGAGACTACATTGTTGACCTGGGTCTTTTCTTCCTTAAAAATGACGGAGAGGTCTGGGCAGACAAGTCCGAAGATGAGCGCATGATTGAGTTCCGTGAACGCGGCTACAAGATGATGCTTGAGTCCATCAAAAACACCTGCCACAACGCTCGCGCCGACTTTGACGTTTGGTTCTCTGAGCGCTCTCTCTACGTTAAGGATGACCAGGGTAAAGACGCCGTTGATCGTGCACTCGATGCTCTGGATAAGCTTGGGTACCTGTATCGTTCTGATGAGGGTGCACTGTTCTTCCGTTCCACTGATTTTGGTGACGATAAGGACCGTGTACTCATCAAAACAAATGGCGAGTATACCTATTTTGCTTCCGATGTTGCGTACCACTGGAACAAGTTCCAGCGTGTTGACCACGTTATTGATATTTGGGGAGCAGATCATCACGGATATATTCAGCGTGTTCGCTCTGCTGCAACAGCTCTTGGTTACCCAACTCAGTTTGAGGTTTTGCTTGGTCAGCTGGTCAACCTGCTTAGAAACGGCGTTGCCGTCAGAATGTCTAAGCGCAAAGGAACTGGTATCCACTTTGACGAGCTTCTCGCTGAGGTTGGTGTTGATGCAACGCGCTACACCCTTGTTTCAAAGTCTTCCAACCAGATGATTGACTTTGACATTGAGCAGGTAAAGCGTCAGGACAGCTCTAATCCTGTGTATTACGTTCAGTATGCTCACGCTCGTATTTGCTCTATTTTGCGCCGCGCTGCTGGCGTTGACCTTGATGAGGCAAAGGCACTTGGTATGGACGCTGTTGCAGATAAGGCTATTGGCTCTGAGGTTAATCTTGGACTACTCTCTGATGCCGCTGAGCAGGCTCTTGCTCGTAAGCTCTTTGAGTTCCCAGGCCTTGTTGAGGGTTGTGCTCGCGATAGGGCACCATTCCGCATTACGCACTATATTGAAGAGCTTGCTGGTCAGTTCCACGCATTCTATACCGTTTGCCAGGTACTTCCTTCCGAAGGACGCCCACTGGACGCAGAGCTTTCTAGGGCTCGTCTTGCTGCGTGTGATGCAACTCGTCGCGTACTTGCAATTGCTCTTGATCTGATTGGTGTTTCTGCTCCTGAAGCAATGTAAACGATAGCTAACTATGTTGTTTTGTCATGATACCGTGCAAGTATTGAATACCTGCACGGTATCTTTAGTGAATTTCTCCAGATAATTTACACATTTCTTCGTTATGTAAAAATTTTTTTAATGTATAAAAGAGATAATAAAATTAATATTTATTACTTAAATTTTATATTTCAGCATATAAAAGCCTATTTTGATGTCATATAAGCACCATTTTCTAACAAATTTTTGACTAACTATTGTTTTGTCCCCACGTTAACATGTGTTTTTTAGGGGTATACTCATTATGCGAGCAAATAGTAAATGGTTCGGGCATAAGAGTGGAGGTCTCTATGGAACTTCGCGAGTACATGTCCATTCGCAGGTCTTACAACTTGGTTAGAAGAGTGGTGCCTGCTAACAGACGACTCACGTTTGAAGAGTTTGCTATTTTGTGTCGCCTCAATGTGAAGGGCGCCCCTGTTAAGACTTCAGAAATTGCCGAGTATCAGAGTGCTCTTCGTCCTACGATTACTCATCGTACCTCGCACCTGGCAAGGCTTGGTTTCATCAAGAGAGATGAAGGCGCCATTGATCGACGCAACGTAGTGTGTATCATCACAGAAAAGGGTGTAGAAGCAGTTGAGGAGCTGTCCAAGCTTACCTGTGCTCGTATTGCGCCCGGCCAGGCACTTTCACGTACTTCGTTTGAGCGCATCGTCATGTATGTTGACGCTATGGGAGCTCTGTATTGCAGGGCAGCAGATATGGTCCTTCTTGCAATTCTAGATTCCCCTAAAGACGCTCTTTCAATTACAGAGATTGTTGACGCGCTTGGTCTTTTGCAGCCAACGGTTTCTATGTCTCTGACTGCTTTGGCAGAAAGTGGCCTGGTACAGCGCAAACATGACGATGCTCTTTCAAGAAGAGTAACTATGGTTGAGCTCACGCCTCAAGGCAAGACATATATCAAAGAAATCGTTCAGCAAATTGAAGATATTATTGTTAAAAGAAAGAGCCGTACAGCTGTTTAAATGATTTATGCAGATTAAAGAAATCTAGAAGATGGGTTTCTCAAGGTTTAAAGGTTAGTGGTTATAAATCCCCATTTGCCCGTTTTATGGTGAATTTTATTTATTTTTTCATCATAAGGCGGGCATTTTCGTGGTATATTCCTTTTGGATTTGCACCTATTTGATTTTGTTTGTTATCTCTTCATCATATTTCTCACGTATTTTTACAG
>JABZHU010000032.1:0-12714 GCA_015258705.1 Atopobium sp.
GGCTTCTAATGCCATAAGCGCTTCAATAAACATCACAAGAAGCTACGTTTAAAGGTTTTAATTCTCCCCGTGAACTTGTCGGGGAGAATTTCTTTTTTAAGAAAATATGCGATTTTGGCATATTTGAGTTGATAGTTTTACGCTGCATTTATGGAGCAGATATCTAACAGATTAGTGGGCCAGTGTCTTCGCGATTTGCGAAAGAAGCAACGTCTTACTCAAGAGGCGGTTGCTGAGCACCTTGCTGGAGATCAAGCATTCATATCAAAGGTTGAATCAGGCGAGCGTGGCGTTAAACTCGGAGAAGTTTTTTCTTTTGCCGAAGCCTTAGGTATAGAAGCTTCCGAACTTATCGAAGCGTTGCGTACGTATCGATAGCTTTAGTTCATGTTTAACATAAGAGACCTTGTGTAGGATGTGCTTCTTAAAAGAGGCACATCTTTTAAGAACTGCCTCCCATTTCTTGGACATAAGAAATGGGAGGCAGTTCAATCCCTAATGATTGGGAATATAAACCAAGGATGTGACATAGAGGTAGATTTGATAGATGGCAATAACATTCATTTACTAGACAACGATATTAAGGGAGCCAACTATGAAAAAACTAGAGTATTCTAAGCCCACATTTGAGTACATCAATAGGATTGAATCGAGCAATTCTAGAGATGTTCAAGCTGATGTTGTCTATGACGTGAATTATGCGATTGGTCAAAATATTCTGTTGGCTGTAACCGCAATTGCAGGTTTTTAGGTTATCGTAATTCCAGGAGTGAATCCAAACTTTGAAGGGTTGAATATACATGGGTGCTAATATTTACAGAAGCATAGCGATAGGTATTATTAGCCTTTGCTTTTTGTACATTGGCTATGTGCTGATAAAAACTAAAAATCCCTTCCTAGTACATAGGTATAATATTATTTTGATTCCCTTAAAATACAGGAAAGAGTTTACAAAAAGAGCAGGTATTGGTATATGTATTATGGCAGCGGTAACGCTTATCTATTCCGTGTTGATTATGCTGTTTTCTGATTCCTTTTTGTTGCAGATTATCACACTCTCATTCGCGTTTATTGGCGCATTATATATAGTTGGAAGTATGGTTTATTTTATTATGCATGGACAGCAATAGGCTTTTATCAATAGAAGTTGGGTTGCAATGGTAATACTCACGCTTGAATTCTCATTGCTAGTGCAACACTTTTATCGTTTTTATACAGAAGTAACCGTTTATATATCCACTAGCACAAACGCTCACTCGTAAGACACTCGTAAGACACAAGCCTCAGATAACAAAAAAGGTTGACACCAAGATGGTATCAACCTGAGCGTTAAAATGGTGGCGGGGAAGGGAATCGAACCCCTGACACGGGGATTTTCAGTCCCCTGCTCTACCAACTGAGCTACCCAGCCAATGGTGCTTCGAAAAGCTTATTTACTATAACAGACTCAAGCGCTTCGTCAAGCGGGCAATTTATACAATCCAGAAATTTTTTCCGCCAGTGAGGTCAAATTCAACGGTCATACCCTTTATTGCAAAAAATGCCTCAATTTGCTCCTTTGTTTTCTCGAGCTCTTGACCGTCGATTTTCTCGCGTTCATCGGGTTTCTCGCTAGAGGGGAGTTCTATCCAGAGAGTTTGCTTACCACATGTGTCACGCAGGTGGATTTTGCTTAAAAGTCCCTGTTGTTCGAGCCTTTCATTGAGATGAATGAGGTCAAAGAAGTTGACAACTTTTGGCATGCTAACTCGTTTCTCTAAACGCTTACTCTTAAGCATACACGTTTGCAAATTGGTACAATAGATTATCTAACTTGAACTAGGTCAGCGGTCGTTGCTGCCTCCACTGAATAAACTATTCGAGGGGAAATTATGGCCTTTACGAGAAAAGAATTCTTGTCCCTTTCTGCTTTAGGAGCTGCAGGCACCTTGGCTGCATGTACTCCACAGGCAAGGACGTCTGAGGATACGAATCAGCCTGCATCTAACGTGGACCTTGAAGAGTTCAAGTCACTTAAGCTGGACATGACCCAGTGGAGTTATGACGAGGATAATGACTGCTACTATCAGCTGGGTATTCAGTACTGCACTAAGCCTGCAAGCAAGTCGGTGAACACCCTCTCGGTCTTTGTACCTGGAAAGTATTTCTCGGGAACCAAGAAGGGCTCGACGTACGAGTGCGAAGTAAGCGAGAAAGCCGTTGTAGGCAGCTTCACCGCAAGTACCGCTCCAATCGTCATGCCTATTAACACAGCAACGCTGTTCCCTCAGAGCGCTCCAACAAGCTACGCATACGAAGGCCTCGCACCGTACCTTGAAGCTGGTTTTGTGTACGTATACGCAGGTTTCCGCGGTAGAAGCGCCGGCTACGATTCAACTACCGGCTCGGACGAGCTTTACGCAGGCGGTTCTCCTTGGCCAGCAGTAGACTTTAAGGCTGCTATCAGGTATTTGCGCTACAACCATGAGCAGCTCCCATGCAATACATCAAAGATTTTTGTGTTTGGCTTTGCAGCTGGCGGCGGCCTCAGTGCGGTGCTGGGAACCTCGGGAGACTCTCCGCTCTATACGCCATATCTTAAGGCGGTTGGCGCTGCTACACATAGCGAGAAGGGCGAGCAGCTGTCAGACTCTATTTACGGCAGCGCTTCATGGTGTCCTGCAACTTCATACGACCTTGCAGACGCAGCGTATGAGTGGTCAGCTGGTCAGTATGCAGATGCAACAGACTCCCGTGCTGAGGGTGTATGGACCCAACCTCTCTCACAAGATCTTGCTGGCGCATATGCTTCATTTGTTAACAACATGGATCTTCTCGACAGCAATGACAGCAAGGTCAGTCTTGATGAGACTAACTCTGGCGTCTATACCGCTGGATCATATGCAGACCTTCTTATCAACGAGCTTAAGACTTCTGCGAATAACTTTGTTAGGGACAACGCATTCCCTTATACCTCTACGCCTCAGCGACTGGAAGAGCCTACGTTCCCAGGTGATCCAAATCTCGCAACGGTTCGTGGTACAGACAATGCAGCTCCTGCTACTCAGCAGGTTCAATCTACTATCTACGATACTGCTGAGCACTATTTTGGCTCTCTGAACTCAGAATCTATTTGGGTTGTATATAACCTTCGTCGTCAGAGCGTTGAGCTTGAGAACTTGAGGGGTTTCTCGCGAGCTTTAAGAGGCGCGTCGCTTCCAGTTGGAGCTTTTGATGCTCCCGATAGAAGCACCCGCGCTAACCAGCTTTTTGGTGTTGGCGAGCAAAGTACGCTGCATTTTGATGAGCAGACTGCTGACCTCATTAAAAAGAACCTTGATACGTACATGAAGCTTGCCGATTGGAAGTCCAGCTACGCTAATGATTGGACCTCTGATCTAAATAAGGCTGATACGCTGGAGAATGACATTCCAACTCGTGTTGATATGTTCAATCCACTGTACTTTACCAGCGCATCTTACAAGGGCTATCAGACAGCATCGGTTGCTCCTTATTGGCGCATTAATGAGGGCGCTCAGAATACTGATACTTCAATTTGCACCTCGTTCAATTTGGGCCTGTCTCTAAAGCATTTCTCGGGCGTGAGCAGTGTTGATTACACGCTTGTTTGGGATAAGGGCCACGTTCTTGCCGAGAGAACAGGCAATGCAACTGCCAATCTGGTGTCTTGGATTGTCTCGAGCGCATCCGTTTAAAGGGGAGGACATAGCGTGTTTCAAACAAAGAATCGCCGACTGTATGGTGTTGTTGTTATTGTTGTGCTTGCGGTAGGAGCAATATTCTTCTCTCTTATGAGGGGTGCTGATAAGTCTCAGTCTCAATCAAACTCGCAATCGCAGCAGACGCAGCAGACGCAGCAGACGCAGTCTCAGAGCTCACAAAACAAGGGCTACATTGATTCTGTAGCAGCGGATGACCCGTATGCAAAGGGCATTCACCATGTTCGTATTGTGGTGAAGGATTACGGCACTATCGAGGCAACCCTTAACGCAAACGTTGCGCCTATTACGGTTTCTAATTTTGCTCATCTTGCCGAGTCAGGCTTCTATAATGGCCTTACGTTCCATCGCATTATTGACGGCTTCATGATTCAAGGTGGAGATCCTAAGGGCAATGGCTCGGGTGGATCCGAAAATAAAATCAAGGGTGAGTTTACCAAAAACGGTGTCGAGAATAACATCTCGCATACACGTGGAACTATTTCCATGGCACGCGCCCAAGATCCAAACTCTGCAAGCTCACAGTTCTTTATCATGCAAGCAGACAACTCAACTCTGAATGGAAATTACGCTGCATTTGGCACGGTGACAAGTGGAATGGACGTTGTCGATGCAATTTGTAAAGGCGTAACCCCAACCGATTCAAATGGAACCATCCCTGCTTCAGAGCAACCAGTCATTGAGTCCATCACAATGATTGATTAGATTCCTTATATAAAATATTGTTATGTTATTGAATGACCTGCGACAAGTTATAAAGTTGCAGGTCATTGGCTTAAAACACGCCTTTCATGATATACTATTGTTATCCGAGAGGAGTGGTGTTATGCGAGCTGTTGGCGAGTTTTGCGTTCACCCAGGTCAGGGCGTATGTCTTGTTGAAAATGTAGTTTCGGAGCCTACTCCGGCCTACGTTTTGTCTCCTATTGGGCAAAAACATCCTGTTCAGATTGTATTTCCTCTTGATCAAGAATTCAGACTACGCGATCTTATGACGCGTGATGAGGCTACAAATCTTGTTGATATATATCCTCAAATTGAACTCATTACCTTTCACATCCACAACGCCTCTCTTGAAGAATCTCACTTTAGACATGCCATCAGAGAAGGTTCTTGTAAAGACTCCATTAGTATTGCTAAAACATTTAGAGCCCGTATTGATAAGGCGCGTTCGCTCAACAAGAAACCACCTGTTTCTCACGAGAGAATTTTTAAGATGGCCAGTAATCGCGGTCTTTACGAGCTTATTACGGCACTTAATTGCACCGTTGACGAGATTCAAAAGGTGTTTAGTTCGCGCTATGGCGTAGAAATTGGAAAAGCGTAGCTTATAATTAACCCATCCGTTCAAGAGATGGGAAATTATGGCTTCAGAAACATCTGCAAATCGTGCTGTTGTTACTGTTTTGGGCAGCGATGCTCCAGGAATTGTTGCAGCAATTTCTACCACTTTGGCTGAATCAAATGCTAATATTCTGGATATCGCTCAAACCATTTTGTCTGGTATTTTTACTATGACCATGTTGGTTGAACTTCAGGATGCTGAGTCTTTCTTGAGCCTCAAAGAGCGTCTTGATACCGTCTCAGAAAAGCTTGGTGTACAGGTTAACATGCAGCGTGAAGAGGTCTTCACGTTTATGTATCGTCCATAAAGAGGTAGTGTTTTGTCAGAGCTTTCAACTGAAGAACTCATTGCTCAAAAACAGTCTTGGCTCACTCAAGATGTATCAAATTTGAAAGTAGATATTGTCTTTTCCGATATGGATGAGACGTTTTTGCATACTGACAAATCTCTTGATGTCAAAAACATGGCAATGCTGGACCGTCTGGCTGAGCTAGACATTCCTTTTGTCCCATGCTCTGGACGCGCGTTTAACGTACTGCCAAAAGAAGTTGTGAACCATCCTGCTTCTAAGTATGTGGTTTCTTGTGACGGTGCCGTTATCAGAGATCTTTCAACTCAGACCGTGCTTCACGAGTCCACAGTGACAAAAGAGCAGGCACTTGAGTTGTATCAAAAGCTTAAGGACTATCCTGTGACTTTTGACATCTTTGCGGACGGAGGTGTCTATCTGGAGCGCTCAAGACACAATCTGATTACTCAGCTTGGTATCCCCGCAGATCACGCAGCATTTATGCAGCGTTCTCGCACACCCTTTGATCAAAGCGTTGAGGAGTTTATTGAAGGCGTTACTACCATTGAGCGTCTTGGTTCCTACTGGTCTGTTGCGGAAGGCGAGAAATACCAGGCACTTGTAGCAGATGCTGTAGCTTCGGTAAAGGGACTCAGTGGCACGGCTTCCATGAGTATGGGAATGGAAATCTTGGCCGACGGCACTTCAAAGGGTGCTGCACTTAAGTGGCTCTGCAATCATCTTGACCTCTCTACAGAGAACGCCGCAGCTTTTGGTGACTCGCTCAATGATGTCGCCATGCTTTCTGCGGCGGGAATGGGCACGGCAGTTGCTAACGCTCGTCGTGAAGATTTTGAGGCAGCAACCTATATCACACTCACTAACGATGAGGCGGGTTTCTCGCGATTCCTTACGTGGGCACTGGGGGAGTAAGCACTTGGCGCTGAAGGAGTAGTGTCTCAGAGTTTTGCTTGAGACATATGGTTTAAAGGAAAAGCCGGCAGATACAATCTGTCGGCTTTTGTTATGAGAAGTAAAACTACTACGCGCTAGGCCTAGTGATTGGAGTCTTGTTGCTCCTCAAAGACATCTTCATCAGCCTCTTCTTCGTCAAGTTTAAGAGGACGGAAGCTAGCGGTATCGCCACCAACGTAGTCTGCAACAGTAGCTGCGTTTTCAACGCGCTCCTTGTGCAGCGCTTCTGCAAAGATATCTTCGTCTTCCTCAATCTCTGCAATACGCTCTTTCATAGGAGCCTCAACAAGTGGCATAGAACCCGTCTGAGCTGCGTCATCAAGCGTGATACGAGTAAGCTTCTGCCCGCGCTTAACCTTGGAGAACAGAGGAACGTATTCAAAGACAATGTTGGAGTTCTCAAGACCATACCAGCGAGCAGGAGATCCGCAGATGCGACGAATAAAGTACTTGAGCTCAAGGCAACGAGCGTCAAAACCGTTGATGTCAGTCTCTGGAGCTAGTACCTTACGCAGCAGACAGAATCTAAAGTCACCAATTTCGGAGTGCTCCTTGTAGATGGAATACTTGTGATTCTGTGGAGCAAGCTGATTGTTCTTAATCAGGTCACCAACAATCTGATACAGATAGGTGTTAATACGCTGGTTTACCCTAAAGCCAAGACGCAGGGTAATCTTGAACAGGAAGTCTGTACCAAAGTCATTGACGATAAACTCACGGGTATTTGGATCGTCTGTCAGCGAGATGTTAATAAAGTAGTAGGCCTTAGCACGCTTTGGACGCTTATCCAAGATGGAATAGAGGATGTCTCGATCCAGCTTGTCAAATGAAGAGTCATTGGTCAAGAAGACCAGGTTATCAGCGAGGGTTGTATAATCTGCATCGTGGCTCAAGCTACGGAGCTGGTCAATGTATTTATCTACGGGGAGATAAACGCTCTGCGTCCTCTCAACAGCGGTACCGCGCCGCCAGACAAACATGACAACAAAGATTGCGGTAGCCATAAGAACGGTAAAGTAGCCGCCGTGGAAGAACTTGGTAAGGCTTGAGAAGAAGAACATAGCCTCGATAGCACCAAAGAAAAGAATGAATGGAATGGCCGCCCATAGGCGCTTTCTGATAACAGCCAGGTAGGTGTAGAGCAAGATTGAGGTCATGAGCATGGTAACGGTAATTGCAAGACCGTACGCTGCTTCCATGTGCTCAGAGCTCTGGAAGAGAAGTACAACGCCAATGCAACCAACCCACATGATGTTGTTTACAAGTGGAATGTAAATCTGGCCCTTAGTTGTGGAGGGGTAGTTGATCTTGATATGAGGCATAAGGTCAAGCTTAATAGCCTCAGAGACAATGGAGTAAGAGCCGGTAATCAGTGCCTGAGAGGCAATAATTGCAGCAAGCGCAGAGAGAATAACGGCAAATGGTCTAAGCTGACCAGGAAGCATTTCAAAGAAAGGATTGAGGTCTTTGATAGTATTTAGCACGGTGTTATTGTGGTTGGTAATGAGCCATGCGCCTTGTCCAAGATAGTTCAGAATCAAGCAGACCTTAACAAAAGGCCAGCTTACGTAAATGTTGCTCTTGCCAACGTGGCCCATGTCAGAATAAAGTGCTTCTGCACCAGTGGTACAAAGGAAGACACTACCTAAAACCATGAGACCAGCTGCATTGAGCTTGCCATCAAAGAGAAACAGAATGCCGCGGACTGGGTTAAGAGCTCGAACAACGCTAATGTCAGCAAACATGTTCATAACACCCATGGCACCCAAGAACAAGAACCAAAGCGTCATGACAGGGCCAAAGGCCTTACCAATGGTAGAAGTACCTGCCTTCTGTAAGGCAAAGAGGGTGCAGAGGATGATGATGGTAATCATGACAACAATGTGCTGATTATCACCAATGATAGCATGAGCTGCAGGAATAGTACGCAAACCCTCAATAGCGGTGGTTACTGTAACAGCTGGGGTCAAAATACCGTCAGCAAGAAGAGCTGCGCCACCAATCATGGCAGGAATAATCAGCCATTTGGCGCACTTTTTAACCAAACTGTAGAGCGCAAAGATTCCGCCCTCATTGTGGTTGTCTGCCTTCATTGCAACCATGACGTATTTAACGGTTGTAATGAGTGTCAGCGTCCAGATAATGAGGGACAGAGCACCCAAAACAACATCGGTGCTCATGGTAAGAAGACCACCGTTACCAGCAATAATTGCCTTCATGGTGTACATTGGAGAAGTGCCAATGTCACCGTAGACGATGCCAAGGGTAACAAGTACCATGCCGGCACTTAGAGGAATGCCAGTTGATTTCTTGGCTTTATTCTTAGAGAAAAGCGCATGAAATGCAGCTTTACTTGTATTCATCCATTAATCCTCTCAATAGATGATTAGTACAGTTCGTCATCATATGTTAGTCCATATACCTAGTTATAACTAGACGAATGTACAAACGTACTTATTTTGTCTGCAAGCGGAAAAATTTACTCATTTTCCCGCGGTTTTCTCGAGATTTTATATGCATGATGGATCTTCTGATTTCTTGAGAAGTCCTCCGGAATAGTTTCACTTGTGATGTCTTCGATGATGACACCAGCTCGCTGGATCTTCTCGACATCTGGCTTAAAGGTACGCAGGTTGCACGAGAAAATGGCAACGCCACCGCGAGTTAGAAGGCGAGAAATGCCAATGATGAGCTCAGCGTGATCTCTCTGGACATCAAACGAGCTCTGCCTCATGCGCGATGAGTTGGAGAAGGTAGGAACATCGCAGAAGATGACGTTCCAGCGGTTTTTGGTGTGTCGTGTCTCGGTAATCCAAGACAGAACGTCTGCCTGGACAAACTCGTGCTCCTCTCCGTCAAAACCGTTGCGCTTCATGTTGCGCTTGGCCCACTCAAGCGAAGGCTTGGAGAGGTCAACGGTTGTGGAGTGAAGCGCGCCACCATCTGCTGCGTAGCAGGTAGCGGTACCTGTGTAGGCAAAGAGGTTGAGGAAGCTCTTAGCTGCGCCGGCACTCTTCATGAGCTCGCGAATCTCTGCGCGCGTATCGCGGTGGTCTAGGAAGATTCCACAGTCCAGTCTGGATGCAAAGTTGACCTCAAAGAGTAGGCCGCCCTCATCGATGAGCAGCATTTCTTTTCTGGAGTTGTCTGCAGCGCTGCCCTCGTCAGAGTACTGAGAGCCACCCTTTGCACGCGTTCTTGTTCGTAGATTTACGTTTGAGCTGGGTACGCTTAGAATGCGAGGAGCCAGAGCTAGGACGTCTAGGAGGCGACGCTTTGCAAGGTCTGGATCAATCTCTTTAGATGCAGCGTACTCAGAGATTTGCAGCCAGGTAGTTGGCTTTATGGCGCCTTTGTAGATGTCAATGCTGACGGCATAATCGGGCAGGTCAGCGTCGTATACGCGGTAGCACGAGACGTCGTTTTTACGAGCCCACTTAGCGCGTTGCTTGGCCACCTTAGCAAGGCGTGCGGCAAATTGATCTGATGCAGGAACCAGCACGCTTACCGGCTGGTTGTTAACCATGACAGTGGGACCTGCAGGAACTGAGGAGGGCTCGGAGTTGTTTGCAGGCGCATCAGCGGTTTTAGCTGCGCCGTCAATGGAATCCTCTGCATTTGCAGCAGGGTAGGAGCGCATAGTGGCAATGGAGTTGCCCACGTAGACGGAAAGTGTCTGCGAAGGTGTTGCTCTAAGTACCGTATCGGTATTTGTATCGCTGGTAAGAAGCGTACTTGCCTGACCAGCAAAAAGTCCAAGCGTAGCGTAAGCAGAGCCTTGAAGTGTAGGCTCTTCCTTGGTCCATGAGAGGTCGGCAACAACGCCCGTGAAGTGCTCTGCGTGCTTGAGGAGCTCAGATGCTGGCAAGAACTGCACGTCTGCTTTGAGACCGCCTGCACGAAGCGTATAAAGCACAGCCTCTTTGGCCTTTGGGCGAGGGTCCGCTGCATAGAGTGTGACCTGGCGCTCTTGGCCCTTCTCGGCACGTTCATCGGCCTCGGCCAGCAAATCCTGCCAGGCATCGTCGTCGTGGCCAGCCCAACCCGTCATGCCCCAGCGAGCGCGCAAGATGCCCGGCGCCACATCCAGCGCCATGCCCGCAGCCTCCTGTGCAAGCGCGCCTGCTCCCGGGAACAGCAGCGCCGGCAGCGGCGCGTCTGGCGAGAAACCCGATGCACTCGCAGCAGTTTGCGCCTGCAGATACAGAAGGGCAGCAGCGTAGTCCAGCCTGAGCGGCGCAAACTCACGTGCCGGCCCTCGACCGCCAGTCAGACTGCGCTTAAAGAGCGCCTCACCAGCAAGATCAATGCCAACCGTGGCACGGTTGCGTGATACGCGCACGACAATAGTCACGTCAGGTGCAAGCGTGTTGACCATAGGACGGCTTCCGCGCTTTGCTGCAAGGCGGTCTACAATGGCGTCTTTTGTTCTGACAGCAATAAAGTTTGTGTTTCTGAGCTGGTCATTTGTGCCGTGAGCGCTTACTGCAATAGTGGCATGTGGACCAATATGGTCTTCCCAAGCAATGTGGGAGAGGTCTTCGTAGAGCGCGTCTGAAGTTGCGGCGCTAACGCGCTCAAGCACCAAAATGACGCGAGACGTGAGGCGAGACCATAAACAGACTCGGTAAGCATCGGCAAGTGAGCCGTAAAACGCAACTTGTCCGCCAAGAGGACGCACCTTTTTGATGCGCAGGCCGTCTAGCTCCTGTGCAAGAAGCTTCTCAAAGCCCTTTGGACACGTTGCAAAGAACTCAAGTTCTTGAGACATCGGGACACCTTTCGCCCGTAGGAATGGAATACGTACTAGCGTTATATTTTCCCATGTTTTTCTCGCCAAATAGTTGGGGAGAAGAAAATACATCAAGAACCCTCGGAGTGCATGCTCCCTTGAGCCGTCCCTCGGCTGCGCGCCCGCAGCTTGCGTCATCGTCCGCTCACCGAAGACCGGACAGTTCATACATAATGTCCCAAATCATCTGTTATTTTTCGCTTAAAATACGCGTAGTATCTTTTATAAAGAAATACAGAGAGCTGTTTGAGGTTTGGGAGTCATTATGGATGCAAAAGTTATGGAAGCATTTGAGTCCTGGCGTGCAAACGTCACCGAAGAAGACCTGGTAGAAGAGCTTGGTGAGCTTGCTAAACCAGAAGCAGAAGATAAGCTCTACGACGCGTTTTATCGTTCGCTTGCTTTTGGTACTGCTGGTTTGCGCGGCACCATTGGCGTGGGAACTAATCGCATGAACGTCTACGTTGTTGCTCAGGCAACCCAGGGTCTTGCGGATTACCTCAACGCTCACTACGAGAATCCTACGGTGGCTCTTGCAAGGGATTCTCGCCTAAAGGGTGAGGATTTCCAGAAGGTTGCAGCCGGTGTTTTGGCAGCTAATGGCATCCGCGTGTACGTTTATCCACGTATCGAGCCTGTTCCAACTCTCTCGTTTGCTGTCCGCTACCTCAAGACTTCCGCAGGTATCGTGCTTACTGCAAGCCACAACCCTGCGCCCTACAATGGCTACAAGGTATACAACGATAACGGCGGCCAGATTACCGATGAGGCTGCAGCAGAGATTTCTGCAAATATCGCGCGCGTCAATCCTTTTGACGTCAAGCCTATGGACTTTGAAGAGGGTCTGGAGAAGGGCCTGATTGTTTGGACTCCAGAAGAGGTTCTGGACAACTTCATCGAGGCTATCAAGCGCGTTTCCATTCCAGGATTTAAGGCTGCCGACGGCTATAAGGTTGTGTATACGCCGCTTAACGGTACAGGTATGGAGTGCGTCACGCGCATTCTTAAAGAGATTGGCGTCAATGACGTTGATGTTGTTCCAGAGCAGGCGGAGCCAGACGGAAACTTCCCAACATGCTCCTATCCAAACCCAGAGTTCCGCGAGGCACTTGAGCTGGGCCTCAAGCTTGCTGACAAGGTAAAGCCAAATCTCCTGGTTGCAACTGACCCAGATGCCGACCGTATGGGTACTGCAATCCCTCATAACGGCGATTACGTGCTGCTTTCCGGTAACGAGATGGGCGTCCTGCTTATGGACTGGCTTCTTACCATGGCTGAAGAGCGTGGCGAGAAACCCCAGGATAAGGTAGCTGTTTCCACCATCGTATCTTCTGCTATGCCCGACGTTTTGGCACGTGCTCGCGGCTTTGAGATGCGCCGCGTTCTCACGGGCTTCAAGTACATTGGCGACCAAATTGACCAGCTCAAGGATGCTGGTGAGGAGGATCGCTTCCTCATGGGCTTTGAGGAGTCCTACGGCTATCTTGTTGGTACACATGCTCGCGATAAGGACGCTATTGTTGCCACCATGCTCTGCGTTGAAATGGCTTCTTGGTACGCCGCTCGCAACATGGACCTCTACGAGGCAATGGAT
>JABZHU010000152.1:0-2945 GCA_015258705.1 Atopobium sp.
CTGAATAGCTAAAACAAGCTAGTTTTATAAGTAATCGGTAAGTGGTAAGCGCGCTGCCTGTAATTGAGACGTGTAAACAATCCCATTAAAATACTTATGAAAGCTTAATCTAACCTCAATAATTGGTTAATCTTTATAAGAGACCATGTATCACGAAGACGAGAGGCGTCTTTAACATCTCGAAAGGAAGCTGATCATGGAAAAGCTAGAAAAGGTTGAGGTAATTCGCGAGAAGTGCGGCGTAAGCTACGAGGACGCAAAGGCAGCACTTGACGCTTGTGATGATAATGTTCTTGATGCAATTATTTGGCTCGAGAAGCAGGGCAAGTCCACTAAGCAGACTGCAAACTATACTACTGAGTCAGCTGCACAGTCAGACGTTTCTCCAGAAATGAAAGCAGCTCAAATTGCCTACCAAGAATCAAGCAAAAAGTCTGATTTCTCAGAGAATATGTCTTCTCTTTGGGAAAAGTGCAAGGAACTCTTCCATAAGAGTGTAGAAGCAAAATTTATTGTTACTCGTCGTGGCGAGCAATTCATGGCCATGCCAGTAATTATTCCGATTGTTGGTCTATTCCTCTGGGGTGCTACATTCTGGCTACTCATCATTGGCTTGTTCTTTGAGATGCGTTATCACATTCAGGGAGCTTATCCTATTGTTGTTGATGTAAATGAGGCGATGGATAAGGCTGCAGATGCAGCGGGTTCCATCAAAAAAGATGTTATCGACAAAAAATAAAATGCAATTGGTTCCAAACCTAAAATAGAAAACTTCGATATTTAGGCGAGAAAATGATTAAGGTTCTTATCGTTGAAGATGAAGAAAAAATTGCACGCTTTATAGAACTCGAGCTTAAACATGAGGGCTATGAAGTAGACAAAGCTCTTGACGGAAGAACCGGAGCTGAAAAAGCACTGTCAAATGACTACGACCTTATCTTGCTTGATGTACTTCTCCCCCAGCTTAATGGTCTAGAAGTTCTCAGAAGGATTCGTCGCGAGAAAAACACGCCAACTATCATGCTTACTGCTCGTGATTCGGTTATGGATAAAGTAGCTGGTCTCGATGCGGGTGCAGATGACTACCTCACCAAACCTTTTGCGATAGAGGAACTTCTCGCCCGCATTCGAGTGGCCCTTAAGCATCATGAAGCAGACAGTTTAAACTCCCCGGCAATTCCTCAAACAGCTGCTACAAGCACCTTTACAATTAAGGGTGTCTCGCTTGATGTTGATCGTAGAGAAGTCTGTGTCAAGAACGATTCAATCGAACTTACTACTAAGGAATTTGAAGTCCTCCGTACGCTCATGGAACACGCTGGTGTTGTTATGAGCCGTGAGCGTATTGCATCTGAAGCCCTAGGATATGAGTTTGCTGGAGAAACAAACAACGTAGATGTTCATATTGCTCATCTACGTGCAAAAATTGATGATCGTTACAACATCAAGCTAATTACTACCGTTCGTGGAGTCGGATATGTCATCAGAGAAGCATAACCAATCCACCATACAAGAGCATAAAAAGCCTTTCTTTACTCCCTCTGATTCGTCGACAGCTGGAGTAATTACCTGGGGATTTTGGTGGCGTAAGCTGATGAATTATGTCGGCTTTGATCTCTTTTTACTGGTAACTATTGCTCTGATTTTTATTTATATGTATAACCAGCATGTTCCGCAAGGTACTTTTTACCTAGGTTTTTTCCCTACTGAGTCTCACTCTATTTCTCTTACTGGATTCAGTTTCTTACACGGACTCTCAAGCCTAAAATACATTGTTCATGGACCCACATTTGGTGCCAAAATATTTGATTTAGGTGTAGATTTAGCACACTTCTGGCCCATGTATATTGCAATTCTTATCTGGGAAATCATTGATCTATTGTCATTCTTCGGTGATATGCGCCGCGTCAGAAGAGCACTTCAGCCCCTCAATACACTTGCACTTAAAGCCGACCAACTAGTAAATAGTGATGTTCTCTCTACCGAAGCTACAACAAATGACGTCCTGGTCAAAAGCGAGAAAATAAGGAGTCTTGAACAGGCAATTGAAGAAGCCAATATCAACGCTCCAAAGATTCAAACAGGTGACCAAGACCTGGCAAGTATTGAGATTGCCTTGAATAAATTGCTTCAACGTATGCAAGAAGCAAAATTGCAACAGATGCGCTTTGTCAACGATGCCAGCCACGAGCTTCGAACGCCTATAGCTGTTATCCGAGGTTATACTGACATGCTGGATCGCTGGGGTAAGACGGACGAGGCTGTACTAGATGAGTCTATCGCTGCACTCAAATCCGAGAGCGAACACATGCATGATCTTGTTGAGCAGCTCCTCTTCTTAGCACGCGGAGACGCTGGAAGAAATACCCTCACAAAGACTAAGCTCAATCTTGCACGGATAACTTCTGAGGTCTGTGAAGAGTCGGAAATGATTGATCCAGATCATCAGTATGTGCTGAAATTTGATCAGAGTACACAAACAGACGATTGCTATCAGGTGCTTGCTGATACCGCAATGATTAAGCAGTCTATCCGTATCATCGTGCAAAATGCTGCTCGATATTCTGCTGCTCAGACCACCATTTCTTTTAATGTCGCGTATGACGAGAAAACTGTTCAAGTTTCAATCGAAGATGAAGGTATGGGCATGTCCGAGACAGCAGCCGCTCATATTTTTGAGAGATTCTGGAGAGCCGACAACGCTCGTATTGAAAGCAATGAGGGTTCTGGACTTGGCTTATCCATTGCTAAATGGATTGTCGATAATCATGACGGCTCTATTGAGGTGCTTTCACGCGAAGGTGTAGGAACACGCTTTACCATTGTTTTGCCTCGAGAGATGTCATAGTGAACCCAAAGGCACATCCAAAAGTAAAAGGTCCTTCTCACCAGTCGTGAACTGCCTCCCATTTCTTGGACGTAAGAAATGGGAGGCAGTTCTTATG
>JABZHU010000153.1:0-2933 GCA_015258705.1 Atopobium sp.
AAGGGTCTTATGGCCAGATTATGATGCCTGCCGTTGATGAATTTATTCACGAGGCTCCAGTTGAAGGCCCTATTACCGTCTCAATTCCTCAGGGCCTTCTTAGGTTAGGTGAGTAGCATGCGTCTAGAAACGCTCTCAGTATTTCCTGAGGTCTTCTCGCCCTATTTAAATGCTTCTATTATGGGCAGAGCTCAAAAGGCAAATATTTTTGAGTTCTATGCGCATGATTTACGTGACTGGACGCATGATAGGCATCGTACGGTAGACGATGCTCCTTTTGGTGGTGGACAAGGCATGCTTATGAAGCCTGCTCCCATCTTTGAGGCAGTTCGTGAGATTTCTGATCAGGCGGAACCAAAGCCCCACGTGGTGTTTTTCTCGCCAGTTGGTAGGCCGTATACTCAGGCAATTGCTCAAGAGCTTGCTCAAAAAGAACGCATTCTGTTTGTTTGTGGCCGTTATGAGGGCATGGACGAGCGTGTCTATGAGCTGGCAGATGACGTTATTTCTATGGGAGATTACGTTCTGACGGGTGGAGAGCTTCCTGCGCTTACCGTGATTGACTCGGTTGTGCGCTTGCTTCCTGGCGCGCTTGGCGATGAGATGAGCTCACAGGATGAGTCATTCTCCGACGATGGCCTTCTCGAGTATGCTCAGTACACGCGTCCAGCAAATTTTGAGGGGCGAGAAGTTCCGTCTGTGCTTCTTTCAGGAGACCACGGAGCGGTAGCAGTCTGGAGACGACAATCTGCACTTGCTCGCACTCGTGCGTGGCGTCCAGACCTCTTAGAGAGCGCTCAGCTCACTGAGAAGGACAGAGCATATCTTGCAGAGCTTGATCAGCAATCTGGTGATGACGATGAGTAGTGGACATTCCAAAGTACTTGAAATTTTTGAATACCTGGTAATTGTTGCAGTTGCTGTTGCGCTGGCATTTTTTATCAGGACTTTTGTTGCTGAGGTATATGAGGTTCCAACAGGTTCCATGCTCAATACCATTCAGCTGGGAGACCGTTTGGTAGGAGAGAAGCTTACCTATCGCTTTGGCGGTACTCCTCAAGCAGGTGATGTGGTTACCTTTACCAGCCCTCAAAACCCCGATACGCTTTTAGTGAAGCGTGTCATTGCCACAGCAGGTCAAACGGTTGATCTGCGTGACGGCGCAGTGTATGTTGATGGCCAGCTTATGGACGAGCCTTACACTGAAGGCAAGCCAACGTATTCTCTTGCAGATCGCACAGGTGCCGTAATACAGAATTATCCGTATACTGTTCCTGCAGGTCATATTTTTGTTATGGGGGATAACAGAACAAACTCGCTTGATTCCAGATATTTTGGAGCAGTTGCGGTTTCTACCGTGACCTCTAAGGCAATGTTTATTTTCTGGCCCTTTGACCATGCTCGCGGGCTATAGTACTTACGTCGGACATTTGAGAGAAAGAACATCATGGGCGCAACACCACTAACGTTTCAAGATATGATTTTGACCCTTGAACACTACTGGGCAGAAAAAGGTTGCACGGTCATGCAGCCATACGACTCTGAGGTAGGCGCTGGTACCTTCCATACCGCAACTATCCTGCGCTCACTTGGCCCTGACGCCTGGCGTACCTGCTATCCACAGCCATGCCGTCGTCCTGCTGATGGACGCTATGGCGAGAACCCCAATCGCTTGCAGCACTACTATCAGTTCCAGGTTTTGCTCAAGCCATCTCCTGCAGACTCTCAAGATCTCTATCTTGGCTCACTTGCTGCTATTGGCCTTGATCCAAAAGACCATGACGTTCGCTTTGTTGAGGACGACTGGGAGAGCCCAACACTTGGTGCCTGGGGTCTTGGCTGGGAGGTCTGGCTCAACGGCATGGAGGTTACTCAGTTCACGTACTTCCAGCAGGTAGGTGGCATTGAGGTAGATCCTGTTCCTGTTGAGATTACCTATGGTCTTGAGCGTATTGCTATGTATGCTCAGGGCGTTGATTCTGTCTATGACCTGGTCTGGAGCTACCTGCCAGACGGCACTCCAATGACGTATGGGCAGGTATTTTTGGAGAACGAGCGTGAGTTCTCAACTTATAACTTTGAGGTAGCCAACATTGAGCTTATGCGCGAGAAGTTCGACGAGTATGAGGCAGAGTGCCACAGCTGCCTTGAGCGCAAGCTTCCACTACCTGCATATGACTGCGTTATGAAGTGCAGCCATGCATTCAACCTACTTGACTCTCGTGGTGCTCTTTCTGCTGTTGAGAGAGCTAACTATATTCTTCGCGTTCGCACCGTTGCTAAGGCATGCTGCGAATCGTATTTGGAGGAGGTTGCTTCTAAGAAAGCACCTGCAGCAACTACTCAGGAGGAGGTGGCTTAAATGGCTGAGGTTAGAGACTTCCTTTTTGAGATTGGTTCTGAAGAGATGCCTTCTGCTCCATTGCAGAAAGCTATTGCTCAGTTCAATAAGCTTGTCGTTTCCGGACTTAAAGACTCTGGTTTGTCATTTGGAGAGGTTAAGATCCTCTCGACACCTCGTCGTTTAACTGCCTATGTAAAGGACGTTGCTGAGGCTACAGAAGAGATTTCCGAGGTCAAGCGTGGTCCTAAGGCAGAGATTGCTTTTGATGCAGAGGGAAAACCAACCAAGGCTGCTGAAGGATTTGCTCGCAAGTGCGGCGTGAGCGCTGATGCGCTGACTCGTCGTGTAGACACTGACGGTCACGAGTATGTTTTTGCAGAGCTCAATATTCCTTCAGTTCCTGCTACAAAGATCCTCTCTGAGCTGGCAACTTCTTGGATTGCTGCTCTTGACTGGCCTCGCAGCCAGCGCTGGGGTTCTTTCCACGAGCGCTATGTTCGTCCTGTTCGTTGGCTTTGCGCCCTCTTTGGTTCAGAGATTGTTCCTGTTACGTACGCTGATGTAACTAGCTCAAACACCACCCAGGGTC
>JABZHU010000154.1:0-2924 GCA_015258705.1 Atopobium sp.
GTAATTGCCTTTGCAATATCCTGCATGCTTGCATCTTGAGGAAGATCTTGAACCTCACGAACAACGGTGCCCAAGGTAAGGGACATGTTAGTGCCGGTGTCTCCATCTGGTACAGGGAAAACGTTGAGCTTGTTGATCTCTTCTGCTTTGTCTGCAACGGCAAGAGCTGCTACAGGGAAGCATGTACGAATGACATTTGAAATCACGTTAGACCTCAGTTCCTACTCATTTGAAGCAAAAAGCTTAGCGAGAATTACGCATGGCCTCGATATGTACAGTTACATCAACACATGAAAGCTCTGCAATTTGCTTAAGCAAAAACTTTACTGAGCTCTCAAGATTGTCGACAACAGACGCCATGTTAACGCCCTGCTCAACAACAATGTGAAGGTCAACCTGAACTCCCTTAGGAGTTGGGGTCACATCAATACCCTTACGAAGTCGGTACGTTGGAAGAAGACGAGCAACACCTGCTGCCTCATCAATCTCTGCCATGCCAACAACGCCATAACATTCCATAGCTGCATAGCCCGCCAGGTCAGCAAGGCAATCATTAGAAACTCTTAGTGTTCCGGGAACAGCGGTAGTCATTACATAACTCCTCTCGCAAGAACCAGGGTTAGTCATTGTTATTTAGTATACCGCAGAGCACATTTATTATTAAAGCGGCTTATATATACAAGTTGATAACCTTGCAATTGACAAATCTTTTTCTTGTTATTTAATCTTGGTGTAATAAATGAAAAACATTCAAAAGCTGTCTAAAAGCTATCTAATTGTGAATGTTATATTCATGCTTTGACAACACAATATATTGTGCTATATTTATTCGGCTATTTGGAAATTTTAGGCGCAGAGGGCGCCTATCCTATGGAGGTCTTACTCATGTCGAAGGTCTGTGATTTCTGCGGTAAGCACGCCGTTGCCGGTCGCTCCATCTCCCACTCTCACCGTACTGTGGCCCGCACCTTTAAGCCAAACATCCAGCGTGTTACTGTCGTTGTCGATGGCCAGCGCAAGAAGATGAATGTTTGCTCCCGTTGCCTCAAGTCCGGCAAGATTGCTCGCAACTAAGCAACTCAGCTCGTCTTACCTCAAACTTAAAAGGGTCGCTTCGGCGACCTTTTTTCTTAGCTCGATTATCTGTCGATAACCCCAAACATAGCCTGCTAGGGCTTATCTTCACATGTTGGGGCTTTGTAACTCAAACGAAGCCCCAACACAATTCATCAAACGACTTAGTTCCAAAGCTGCACCAAAAGACAGCCCTTCTCGCACCTTACCCAGGAATTGTCTGATTCAACGATATTTGAAATACCGTCGTCTCCCAGCAAGGTGAACTTCTGGTGATCAAGATTCCACTTCATGCCGGCCTCAGAAACCTCGCACTCTTCTGACAAAGCTACAAGAGAAATCTTTTTACCTACATTAGTTGCGCTCAGCTGCCAAGAATCCACCTGGCCAGCAACTAAAAAGCGCATCTCAAAGTCATTCTCTACAACACGAACTTCCGCCTGACCCATCTTTGCCCAGGTAGCGAGAAGACCAAGCACTACAAGCTGGTGATCAAGGTGTCCACCAGATGTGGAGACAACCGTGAGAGAGAGTTTGCTATCTCTACGGATTGCCTCGTATTCGGCAGACTTCAGAGCTAGAGCCAGGTCGGTATCGTACTTGTCCGCATTAAACTTCATGCAAGGTACCTGCTGCTCTTTGAGCCATGCCAGAGTTTCTGGT
Source organism: Atopobium sp. (assembly GCA_015258705.1). Taxonomy (GTDB): domain Bacteria; phylum Actinomycetota; class Coriobacteriia; order Coriobacteriales; family Atopobiaceae; genus Lancefieldella. Next base: position 1,738 of record JABZHU010000154.1, read on the forward strand.
GTAGCCGAGTCAAAGTCTCCAAGCGCAAGTTGTGGAATAACGTCGGCAGCGTGACAGGCGTCTGCGCCATGGTCAACCGCTATCAGGTAGTCAGCGCTTTGGGCGCAGGTAGACAGCGTCGTGTGCGAAACCGCCTCTGGGGATCCGCCCACAACAAGGACCTCAAGGGGTTTCTCGCCAGAAGGTGCTGCGGTCAGAGGGCGCTCGTAGTCCTGAAGGCGCAGAAGCGACAGCTCGCCGTAGGTGTGGGCAAAGATGTTAGAGTGCTCGCGCATAAAGACGGGGTCGCGGCCGTCATGATCATTGTAGAGTGCAACCACAGGAAAGCCCGCATTTTGTGCTGTCTGTGCGCCAAACGGAGCATCCTCGAAGACCCAGGTAGTTGCCTTATCGGTGCCAAGACGGCGAAGGGCCTCAAGGTAAACATCGGGCTCAACCTTGTCCACTCCCCCCACATCTTCTGTCGAGACCACTGTTTTGAAAAGATGCTCAATACCTTGAGCTGCCAGAGCTGCACGAACTTCTCGCACGGGAGTTGACGAAGCAACGGCCAGAGGAATACCTGTGTCGTGGAGTTCCTGTAAGAACTCCTTTGCACCGGGAATGATTGAAACATGATGTTGGTACTGATCAGTTACGTACGCGCAGAACTCTTCATACAAAGCTTCCGCTGTAATAGGCAAATCCAGCTCATCAACGCAAATCTGACATCCACCAATGAGGGAAACAGCCTCTACGCGGTCAAAAATATCCGAATCAATAGTCTTGCCATATTTAGGAAGAACAGCGCCAAAAACGTTATGCCAAACGCGCATTGAATCAACAAGAGTTCCATCGCAATCAAAAATTGCACCGGTCACCTGCATAATGCCTCCGTAAACAAACTTATTAGTTGCAATCGTGAAATATCTACTCTAAGTAGGGTAAAGTATCTCACGTTTATAAATTGTTTTCATGGAGGATGCATGGCACGTTATAGCTATCATTGCACACACTGCGCCAATACCTTTGAGATTGAGCGCCCAATGAGCCTGAAGATTGAAGCTCCTCAGTGCCCAAAATGCGGACACGAGACTGAGCGCGTTTACAACACCTCAACCATTGTCTTTAAGGGCAGCGGTTTTTATAACACCGATAGCAAAGGAAAGTAATTCCACGCTTTTTGGCTCTCTGGACCGCTCATAAAT
>JABZHU010000155.1:0-2919 GCA_015258705.1 Atopobium sp.
GTACCCACACGAAGTGGATACCGGGCTGAAGGCACGTTTGTGCAGCTAGCGCGGTCGCGACGCGCGGGCGGCGCTCGCAGCTCGCGACGTGTTACTCGTTGTCGCCAGCGGTTGCCTGAGTTGCAGAGATAGCCTGATCAGCATCGGAAGCGTCTGGCCAAGACCAGTCGGTGAATGCTGGGTGATCATAGCCCTTCTCGACAGCAAACTCGAAGGCCTCGGTGCGGAAGTTCTCCCACTCGTCGATCTGATCTGCCCACTTCTGAGCGTCAATCATGCGGAGAGCGTCAGCAGCAAGTGCCCAACGGTCCATGTTGTTCAGGCGCAGCATGTCGTAAGGAGTTGTGGTGGAACCCTGCTCCTCATAGCCGTGAACGTTGAAGTTGTCGTGGTTTGGACGGTTCCAAATCAGGCGGCGGACAGAACCTGCGTAAGCGTGGAACGCGAAGAGGACTGGCTTGTCTGCGGAGAAGAGCTTGGTGAACTCCTCGTCGGAGAGAGCCTCGTTGTTCTCGGAAGTGTTCTGGATCTTGAGCAGATCAACAACGTTGACAAAGCGAGCCTTGATGCCCAGCTTGCCAAGCATGTCAAGAGCTGCCAGGAGCTCCTGAGTTGGGACGTCGCCGCAGGATGCAAGGACAATGTCCTCCTCGCCAGCCTCAGCGTTGGAAGCCCACTTCCACTCCTTAGCGCCAGCTGCAAGCTCCTCGCGAGCCTCGTCGAGGGTTACCCACGTTGGAGCAGGCTGCTTACCAGCGAAGATTGCGTTGATGCAGTTTGTGGAGGTGTAGCACTTCTCGCCAACTGCAAGCAGGAGGTTAGCATCTGCTGGGAAGTAGATGTTGGTGATGTGGTCGTTGTTGAAGCTCTTGTTGAGCATGATGTCAACAAAACCAGGATCCTGGTGAGAGAATCCGTTGTGGTCCTGGCGCCAAACGTGGCTGGAGAGGACCAGGTTGAGAGCGGAGATAGGCTTGCGCCATGGAATGTGGCGGACGGTAGCCTCAAGCCACTTAGCGTGCTGGTTAATCATGGAGTCAACAATGTGAACGAATGACTCGTAGCTGGACCAGATGCCGTGGCGACCGGTCAGAGTATAGCCCTCAAGCAGACCCTCGCACTGGTGCTCGGAAAGCTGCTCGATAACGTTACCAACTGGGGAAATGTGCTCGTCGTTCTCGAAGTCGTCGTTGAAGCCGCCGAACCACTGCTTGTCGGTTACCTGGAAGGAAGGCTGCAGGCGGTTGGAAGCGGTCTCGTCAGGTCCGAAGATACGGAACTCGGAACGATTGCTGTTGATGAGCTCAGCGGTGTACTCGCCAAGGACGCGCGTTGCCTCAGTAGCACCAAAGCCGTGGCCCTTCTCGGCAACTGGGATCTCGTACTTCTTTGCGTCAGGAAGGACGAGGTTGCGGCGGATTGCGCCACCGTTTGCGTTAGGGTTAGCGCCAAGGCGGAGGTCGCCCTTAGGCATGAAAGCGGTAACCTCTGGACGGATTGCGCCCTTCTCGGTGAAGAGAGTCTCTGGCTTGTAGGAACCCATCCAGTCGCGAAGAACCTGGAAGTGAGCCTCGGTGTCGCGAGCGGATGCCAGTGGAACCTGGTGAGCACGCCAAGAGCCCTCGGTCTTCTTGCCGTCGATGTAAGGAGGGCAAGTCCAACCCTTAGGGGTGCGGAAGATGATCATTGGGTAGTAAGGACGGGATGCGTCACCTGCGGCTGCGCGAGTCTTGATAGCGCAGATCTCGTTGAAGACAGCCTCGAGAAGAGCTGCGAAACGACGATGGATGGATGCGTGGTCCTCGTCGTCAAAGCCTGCAACAAAGTTGTATGGGTGGTAGCCCATGCCGCGGAAGAACTCGTCGCGCTCACCGTCGGAAATACGAGCAAGGATGGTTGGGTTAGCAATCTTGTAGCCGTTGAGGTGCAGGATTGGAAGAACGATACCATCGGTCAGTGGGTCCATGAACTTGTTGGTCTGCCAAGAAGTTGCAAGTGGGCCGGTCTCTGCCTCGCCGTCGCCGACAACAGCGACTGCCAGCAGGGATGGGTTGTCCAGGACTGCGCCGTATGCGTGGGACAGGGTGTAGCCCAGCTCGCCGCCCTCGTGGATAGAGCCTGGAGTCTCAGGTGCGTAGTGGGAAGGAATTCCGCCTGGATAAGAGAAGCGGCGGAAGAACTTCTGGAGGCCCTCTTCATCGTCGGTGATGAATGGGTAGGTCTCGCGATATGTGCCGTCGAGCAGGGACTGTGCGGTACCTGCAGGTCCACCGTGACCAGGGCCCATGAGGAAGATGGTGTTCTGGTTATGGTCGCGGATGAAGCGGTTAACGTGGCCGAACAGGAAGTTCAGACCTGGGGTGGTTCCCCAGTGGCCAACCAGGCGATGCTTAACGTCCTCGCGAGAGAAACCGTCCTTCATAAGAGGGTTGCTGCGAAGATAAATCTGACCAACAGACAGGTAGTTAGCTGCGCGCCAATACCTATCGACGCCGGCAAGCTCGTCCTCAGATACAGGCTGATTCAGGGTCTGCCAAGGTGTGCCGTACACGGGCTGAGCCATGTGCTCCTCCTTTTCTTGGGCTGCTGCCTGCGCGTTTACGCAGGTTAGGCAACCTCGTTGCTTCCATCACCTGAGCGTTTGTTTTGTTCGCACTCAACTGGGTGCACATAAAACAACACATACATAACAGTATGATGCTTCGGCTATGTTTCAAATACTACTGTAAGTGATAAAACGTTTTATCACTGTGAGATTTCTGGAAATTTCTTTCCTGAGAGACGCTTAAGCTGTCTTTTAAGCACCAAAATACGTACACAAGCAAAATTTTTCCCTACAGGGGCAGTAGAACAGCGCTCAACAGGGTCGTGTCCCGAAAAGTGGTGTAAGCAAGCATTTCAGGTGTTTAAAAGAAGTGC
>JABZHU010000156.1:0-2899 GCA_015258705.1 Atopobium sp.
GTGTGGTCTGGCGATCCTATAACACCTGAGGAAAGAAAGAGTCCCTCTATGTAATTTCTTTTATAGAAATCTACGGTGAGCTCTGCTAATTCTTGTGGTGTAAAGGTAGCCCGCTTGGTCTGTGCAGACGACCTATTGACGCAGTAAGCACAGTCATAGCAACAAGCATTAGAAAGTAAAACTTTTAGCAGCGTAATGCAGCGACCATCAGGGGTAAATGAGTGGCAACAGCCGGCCGCTGAGGCCATTCCTACCTTTCCTGCCTGCGGATCTCTGTCTACACCAGAAGAAGTGCACGCCGCGTCAAATTTGGCTGCATCTGCAAGTATGGTGAGTTTATCAAGAGTATCCATGGCAGCAACTTTCTACTTGAAAATAGAACGTCTGTTCGTATACTTAGACTATCACGAATGGGGAAGAAGTAAAGAAAAATCTAGAACAAATGTTTGTTATTTTAAAACCGCAGAAAGGATGTGAATGACGTATGAAGGATGTATACTTTTTCCATCAGCAACTGCGGAAGGAATGGCCATGAGCATACAGAAAAACGGCTCTTTACCATGCCTTTCTCGCCCTGTGGATTTGCAGGTTCCCACATACGCCTTGCGTGCATTAGAAGTTCTTGAAGATGCCGGATTTGAGGCGTGGATTGTAGGTGGCTGGGTACGAGACGCCCTACGCGGCTCGTTTGCCCATGATATTGACATCACAACATCGGCAACGTGGCAGCAGAGCAAAGCGGCTTTTGAGGCTGCAGACATTCCTGTGCATGAAACAGGTATTGCGTATGGAACCGTTACTGCTGTTGTCGAGAAGCACCCTATTGAAGTTACAACGTATCGCTGTGACGGAGAATATCTTGATGGTCGTCGTCCTGATTCTGTGCAGTTTGTCTCTCGTATAGAGGAAGATCTTGCTCGTAGAGACTTCACTATTAATGCAATGGCATATCACCCAAAGAGGGGATTGCTTGATCTTTATGGCGGCCAAGAAGATTTATCTGCACGTGTAATTCGCGCTGTTGGGGAGCCTAAGGTTCGCTTTACAGAGGACGCTCTTCGCATGCTGCGTGCCTTGCGGTTTGCATGCAGACTCTCGTTTTCAATTGAGGAGAAGACACATCAGGCACTTACTGAGTGTGCGCCGCTACTCTCTCAGGTTGCATCTGAGCGCATTGGCTCGGAAGTGGCTCAAATTGTTGAGGCTGGCCATATTGCCCATGCTATCAAGCTGGGATTTCCTGTTCTAGCGATAGCAATTCCAGAGCTCTTACCACTTCAAAACTTTGATCAAAGAAGTCCGTATCATGCTTATGACGTGCTGGAACATACAGCTCGAGTCTGCTCTGCAACAGAAGCCTTTACTGCAGGTACTGCAACACCTGCGCTTAGGTGGGCGGCGCTTCTACATGATATTGCAAAGCCAGAAATGTTTAGCGTTGACGCAGATGGAAGAGGCCATTTTTATGGCCATCCAGAAAAGGGCGCGGTTGTAGCAAAGGCGCTACTTAAACGTTTAGCTTTATCACAACATTTGAGCAATGAAGTTTGTGCTCTTGTAGCATTACATGACTATGATGTGGATATTACAACAACGTCTCTCAGGCATATGATTGCCCTGTTAGCCGAGGCAAGTAAATCGGATGGCATTGCCCTTGCGTATGACCTTTTGACGTTGAAGCAGGCTGATGCCTTGGCAAAGGCAAATCCGTATCGTAGCTATGCAGTAACACTTGAGGCTATGAGAGCTCTCCTCTTGCATGAGGCAAAACGGGGATTTGCTCAGCATCCACAAGAGCTATGCGTTTCGGGCGCAGAAATTATGGAAGCACTTTCTCTTCAGCCAGGACCTGCTGTCGGTGTGTGCCAACGTAAGCTCTTTGAGCTTTATTTAGCAGGTCAAGTGGAGAATAGGAAAGAAGATCTTCTCGCCAGTCTTTCTAGGGGTAATTGGTAAAAATAATAAAGAGTGCCAGATAAAAACAATATAAAAGTCAGCCTTTATATTTTTCTAGATTCGGTAAAACGGTATAGTAAGCATAAAAAATTATCAGAGAGGCGTCATTTTATATGACGGATAGTGTCTTATGGGGGAGTTCATGGGCGAGAAGCGCGATTATATTACGTTAGAAGTCATACACCATAATGCTTATGAACAGCTGCCCACAGAAGAACCTGAGGTTCCAGCACCTTCCATTTCTCATATTCGTGCCGAAGCTCGTACTAAGAAAAGTGCAGCTACACGTAAGCGTATTATGCACGAGACAACTAAGCTCATGCTTGCTCGTGGAAATACCAATTTCAAAATGAGTGAGATTTCTGATAGAGCTCGTCTTTCAAAAGGTGCGCTGTATTACTACTTTTCTGATAGAGAGGCCCTTTTGCAGGCAATCTTTGACGAGAGCGTTGATGAGCTTGCAAAAGATATTGCGCATACCATTGGTAATAAGCCCGCCTCAAAAGAGACACTTCATGCAATCATCTCTCAACTTGCCGCTCATATTTTGCCTGACTCACCTTTGGTTTTGGCTTTAATTAACAAGCTTGCAAGCTCTGAGCAGGCACTTATTACCAACATTGAGGGACCACTTTCTCGTGTGGTTGTTCTTCTTGCTAATCAGCTTGAGATGGGAAAATTGCAAGGCTTTATTCGCCAGAGCGTTGATTCAAGACTTGCTGCCTGTTCTATCACGGGTGCATTGGTTCTCTCGGCTATTGGTCTGATGGGAGAACGTCACGGTGCGGAGGGTTCTGACGAGCTTGCACAGAATCTGCTCGATATGACACTTGCCGGCATTGGAATAGATGAGTAATAGACAAGTAATCATACGCGTTTTTGCATAATGCCAGTTTAATCATGCTATTTAAAGAGCGCCCTTGTGTACCGACCCCCAAAAGTT
>JABZHU010000157.1:0-2896 GCA_015258705.1 Atopobium sp.
TCCTAAGACAAAGGAAAACATCGCGAGAAATAACATCGAGCAGTATGTAACGGTGGAACATGGAGACGCTACCAACCTCTCCTACCCTGATAACAGCTTTGATGTCGTTATTAACGAGGCTATGCTCACTATGCTCTCTGATCAGCAGAAAGCGTCTGCGGTTAAAGAATATGCACGAGTACTCAAGCCAGGCGGTGTGCTCCTTACCCATGACGTCCTCCTGCTCAAAGAAGACGATGAGTTGGTCCACGAGCTCTCGAGAACTATCAACGTCAACGTAAAGCCTTTAACCCTTGCAGGTTGGAAGAATCTCTTTGAGTCATCGGGTTTCTGCCCAGAAACTAAGAACGGCAAGATGACGCTTATGAATCCAGCGGGACTTATTGCCGATGAGGGTGCTGACGGAGCTCTGAGGGTTATTAGAAACGGTCTCAAACCAGAGAACACCAAGATGTTTACTAGCATGTTTACGTTCTTCAACGATCACGCGGATGACCTTAACTACATTGCCGTAGTGAGCAGAAAGCCAAGATAGGCTCCGTATCAAGGCGACGCAGGCTCGACTGGAGCAAAAAAACAGACATCAATCGAGCTAGACTCGGGCTCGATAGCAAAAAAGGAAGCTGGCAGAAATACCAGCTTCCTTCTCTTTTATTGCGTGTTATGTGCGGAGCTTACTTGGCCTTTGCACAGGCAGCCATAGCAACAGAGCCAATGTAGTTGACTGGGTTGGTAAAGTTTGGCTGGAACAGAAGGTCAACAGCTGCAAGGTTGTCGATGGTCATACCAGCGGCAATGGCAACGGACACAACGTTTGCTGCCTGAGCAACATCGTCATGTGTCGAGAAGAACTGTGCACCCTTGATAAGGCGAGTCTCTGGATCCCAGACCAGCGTTGCGGTAACTGGCTCGGTGGTCAGCATAAACTCAGGACGGTAGTTTTCGGTGATGGAAACGGAATCATACTCATAGCCACGAACCTTACCACCCTCAACGGTGAGACCTGCTGCAGCCATGGAGTAGTTATAGAGCTGAACTGCGCTGGAAGCCTGAGTACCTGCGTATGCAGCAGTTGGCTCAAGCATATTAGGACCAACGTGCAGTCCCTGGCGAACAGCGTTTGTTGCCAGAGGAATGTAGTCCTCTTTGCCAGTGACGTTGAAGATAATGGAAGCGGAGTCGCCAGCTGCAAAGACGCCAGGCTCACTGGTGCGCATGTACTCATCAACCTTGATGGCGCCGTTAGGAAGCATATCAAGCTGGCCGTCAAAGAGGTCAGTACGAGGTAGGAAGCCAATGCCCAGAATTGCGTAATCTGCGGTGTAGGAGCCCTTATCGGTAACAACGGTGACGGAATCGCCGTTGTCCTCAAAGCTCATGACCTTCTCGCCAAGTGCGAGGGTGACGCCGTGCTCTTTATAAGCATCCTCAACCTGATCAGTGATTGCCTTATCAAAGTTCTTTGCAAGAACGCGAGGAAGCATGTCAATGAGGGTGACGTCCTTCTGACGCTCGGAGAGCTGTTCCGCAAGCTCGGCACCAATGTAGCCAGCGCCGATGACAATAGCGGACTTGGACTCTGCCATGGTGTCGTGAATGCGGCGACCGTCAGCCCAATTCTTGCACTGAAGAACGCGAGGTCCGTCAATACCAGGCAGTGGAGGAACAATTGGCTTTGAGCCAGTGGTGACTACGAGGTAATCAAAGTCATCCTCAAAGGTTTCGCCAGTCTTGAGATCCTCCCAAGCAACGTGCTTGGTTTTAACGTCTGCAGAAGTGACGTTGGTGGTCATGTGAACGTGAGCGCCAGCCTCTGTAAGGGCTTCTGGAGAGCTGTAGAACATCTTGTTAGGATCGCTTACGTGGTCACCTACCCAAAGAGCAATACCGCAAGACAGGAAGGAAACCGTGTCATTGCGCTCAAAGACGTGAACCTCCCAATCTGGGTGTGCGCCCAGGATTGAAGAAGTGGCAAAAACGCCTGCATGGGTACAACCGACAACTGCAACTTTAGCCATAGAAACCCCTCTGTTAAATGCTACTAATGACTAACATTAATTGTTACTTTGACAGTGGCATTATGCCATATTCTGTTATCGAGAAGAGCGTCATTCTTGAACGTTCTTTAATAAATCGAATATTTGGAGTTCGTGAAGCAATTTGGTTAAAAGAAAGGCATCTATCAAATCCTGATAGATGCCTTGACCTTACAATTCTTTGTAGATTTCTTTTCCGATGCGATTTACCACGCCCACAACAAGAGCATTTCCCATACAGAATGCACGATTATTGTCGCTCATTCCTGTATCAGTCCAACCTTTAGGAAAACCTTGTAGCTGGTCAAGCTCATCTGGGACAAGCCTGCGATACCTCTCGCCTACTTTAATGATGTGTTTAAAGCGAGAAGGACTTGCTCCCCCCTCTTCTGTAAGAATTGTTCTTGAAGGATTAGTGAGAAGGTCTGGGAATGCCATGGACCCTTCTGAGTAGAAGTAGGTTTGACCTGTGTACTTATTGACACGCTCTTCACGTTTTGACCCTTTAAGATATTCCCAGCGAGAAAGCTGTGAATTATCAATAAAGTAGTTCTCTGGAACTTCATTCTCTGGAGAAAGAACATCTCCCAGTGTTTTAAATTGACCCTTATAGACTTCTTCAACTTTACAGGTGATAACACGGTTATCTACCATCACGCCAGCGTCTAAAAACGGAGATGTTTTAGATCCCTCAGAATTGAAGTCTTTTGTAGCAACAAACGGATCTTTTGGAATATCAACATAAGAGATATTGCCCACTGGATTAAAAGGAAATGCTCGAGACATAATTCCTGAAGTTAAGCGTTCTGAAAGCTCCCAGTTAGCATTTCTACGTGCGAGAATATAGACACGTTTTCTTC
>JABZHU010000158.1:0-2857 GCA_015258705.1 Atopobium sp.
TAAGCAGGGAGACTTCCTCACTGAGGACGGCAACGTTAAGGATATCAAGCAGATCCTCATTGTTGACTCTGCTGCTGCAGCTGCAGGTGGTTTCTTTGGTGCTTCTTCCATTACCACATTCATCGAGTCCGCATCCGGCGCTGCTGACGGCGGTCGTACTGGTCTTTCTTCTATTTTCACCGGTCTGCTCTTTATTGCAGCAGCATTCATTGCACCTCTCATTTCTATCGTCAGCTCTGCAGCAACTTGTGGTGCACTGGTCCTTGTTGGCTTCCTGATGATGTCTGAGGTTACCGAGATTGATTGGAATGATCTTCTTGAGGGCTTCCCAGCATTCATGGTTATCGCTGGTATTCCAATGACTTACTCAATCTCTGACGGCATTGGCTTTGGCTTCATCTTCTATGTTGTTGTTGCTCTTGTTACTGGTAACGTTAAGAAGGTTAAGCCTCTGATGTGGGTTGCAACTCTTGCGTTTGTTGCTTACTTCATCATTGCTAACTAGTTTTTAGTATTAGGGGAGCGCGTTCAAGATGGGGGTCTTGACGCGCTTCTTTTTTATTTGTGAATAGATTGTGTGCAATCTATTTTTTAGAGATAACTGATAATGATTGTCACCAGTAGGGTATAACAAAGCCAGTTACGATTTATACGATTGGAGCCAATCATGGCAGACGTTATTACTAAAGACCTTGTTATTGTTGGCGGTGGTCCTGCAGGACTTTCAGCAGCAATTTATGCAAAGCGCGCCCTTCTCGATACTGTTGTTTTAGAGAAACAGGCAGTAGGTGGCCAGGTCATCACCACTACTGAGGTTGAGAATTATCCTGGTATGCCAAACACTGATGGCTTCACTATTACCGATACTCTTCAGAAGCAGGCTACAGACCTCGGTGCAGAGATTGTCATGGCCAATGTCCTTTCTATTGTTAAGGATCCAGAGACTAACCTCTTTGTGCTTGAGACTTCTGAGGGAACGTATCACGCAAAGGCCGTCATTGTTTCTGGCGGCGCTAATCCTCGCCACGCCGGCTTTACCAATGAAGAGAAATTCACTGGCAAGGGCGTTTCTTACTGCGCTACCTGCGATGGAATGTTCTATCGCGGCAAGCAGGTATTTGTTATCGGCGGCGGCAACACCGCTGTAGAGGAGTCTCAATTCCTTGCTCGTTTTGCTGATAAAGTAACTCTTATCGTCCGCAAAGATCACCTAAGAGCTAACGCAACTGCAATTAAGCAGTTTGAGGAGAATCCTAAGACAGAGATTCGCTATCTGACCAGCATTACTGCAGTTGATGGTAACGATTTGCTTACTTCCATCACCTTCCGCAATAACCAGACGGGAGAAGAGCACACAGAGACTTTTGATGAGGGCAGCTTTGGTGTCTTCGTCTTGGTAGGTCGCGTGCCTTCAACCGAGCTTTTGACAGACCTCGTAGACCTTGACGAGCAGGGATATGTCCTTGCTGATGAGCGTATGGCTACTAGAACTCCTGGTCTCTTTACCGCAGGAGACCTCAATAAGAAGCCACTGCGTCAGATTATTACTGCAGCAGCAGACGGTGCCATTGCCGCAACTTCTGTAGCGTCTTATCTTGGACAGCCTGTCGAGGGCTAAGAGTTTCTCGATAAGAAGCTTTAACTTTTGATACCAAAAGGGGACCGCAAATAATTACGGTCCCCTTATTATTTCTTTGGCGAGAAGAACTACTTAAGGTCAATCCAATATCTCTGCGTAAGCACATTGTCCTCATCAAGGACTTCGTTTTCGAGTATTCCACCGTTATTGATAATAGATTTTGCCGATCCGATATTATCTTTACGACAGCACATGAGAACACGCTCAATACCAAGTTTCTTACACTCTTTGAGTGCAAGCGCAATCATTGCTGTTGCATAGCCTTTTCTTCTCTCACTTGGTCGAATTCCATCACCAATATGTCCACCACTATGTAGAAGTCCTTCATCAAGGCAATGGCGAATATTTACAGCTCCAACAAAAATGTCTTTATCATAGTCATAGCAAAAGAGGGTTGTTGTAGGCACTCGACCAGCTGGAACTGGTTCCTTTTCGTCTAGTTGTTCTAGATAGTTTGTAAAGTCATGGTGATCAAATCTAAAAATGCGTCTTGGAGATGGATTTGTATGATTTGTCTCGATATCATGTTTCCACTCATCAAGCATCTCTATGAGCTTGGATTTATTTTCTTCGCTTGGTTTAATAAGAGCGATCTTCATGTAACTCCTTGAGAAACTAAATTTTTAGTTAAACCGTAATTTCAATTTGATTGTCTTCAAGGGCAATAATGCAACTTTCATAATAGCCATCTCCGGTTGTTCTTGGTCCGCTGATGACTTCATAGCCGTCTGCTTTCAACTCTGCAGTGAGGGTATCTACCTTTTCTTTACTTCCGATACTAAATGCAATATGAGCGTATCCCGTGCGGTTGATCTCTTTTGGTAAATCTGACATTTTAGGTTTGTTCATGATTTCAAGTCGTGCACCTTTATCGAAGGAAAGGAAGTACGAGCGAAAATCCGTTTGAGGATTATGATAGTCATCGTTGGATGTTGCTCCAAAGTGCTTTACAAAAAACCGTCGAGCACTCTCTAAATCGTTTACATACAGTGCGATATGTTCAATTCTCATGGCTGTCTCCGAAAATCTATGACTGCATTTTGTTCTTCTAGTCAATAACGCCCAGCGTAATCACTCTTTGCTACAGCAGTCCATTTTCTGATGAATTTTGTTTTAGCTTCTGTATAAGCATCTCTATTGTGTTCAAATTGTTTCCATAAACCCAATTTCAACGTTTCGTATTCTTTTGCAATCTGTGGATGGTCTTTCAGGTAATCT
>JABZHU010000033.1:0-12172 GCA_015258705.1 Atopobium sp.
GGAGGTTCGTTATGGCACAGCAGCTTACTACTGCAGAGTTCGATTCTGTTCTTGCAAACGCAGACAAGCCTGTTCTTGTTGATTTCTGGGCATCTTGGTGCGGTCCTTGCCGTGCTCTTGGTCCAGTTGTCGAGGAAGTTGGCAATGAGATGGCAGACAAGCTTGACGTTTACAAGGTAAACGTTGATGACGAGGCAGATCTTGCAACTCGTTTCCGCATCGTCTCCATCCCTACCCTCATCCTCTTCAAGAACGGTGAGCCTGTTCACACCATGGTTGGCAACCTTCCTAAGGCTGACCTCGTTTCTGAGCTCAACGCTAACCTGTAAGTTCTTGTGTGCCACGCGCCTGCGCTGGCTTATCATTGAACTAAGCGGCGGTACGTCTATCGGCGTGCCGCCTTTTTGTTACAAGGAGAACTAATGGCCGATAAAAGCCTTGATGCCCAACAGACAGGACTTTTAAAAGGAGTTCGTAAGCGCCTTTTTCTACAGCGCCTACGTTCTAGCCTTTCTACCATCATTCTGCTTGTCTCTTCAGCAATCTTTATTTTTCTGTTGATTGACGTTTCTGAAGGCGACGTCATCGGCATTGATCACTTTGCCTACAGACTCTTTGTTGTCCACCTAAGAACTCCCCTTCTCACTGAGATAATGGAGGGGTTCTCTGGACTTGCAAGTCCTGTCACCGTTATTGTCATGCTTATTGTGGTTGCCGCGTTTGCACCAGGTCCAAGTGTTGGCAGGCTCGCCTCCATTAACCTTGGCGGTGTTGTTATTGTTGACCTTATCTTTAAGGCTATTGTCCAGCGTCCTCGTCCAGATGGCTTTAGGCTAGTAGTTGAAACTGGCTACAGCTTCCCGTCGGGCCACTCGATGTTCTCGATGGCTTTTTATGGCCTACTCATTTGGCTTGTCTGGCATTACGAGAAAGACAAGCTACAGCGTTGGATTTGGTGTGGCCTGTTCTCAGGTGTCATCATTATGATTGGCGTCAGTAGAATTTATCTGGGTGTGCACTACGCTACCGACGTCATTGGTGGTTTCTCGCTTGCCCTTGTATGGCTAGTGCTTTTTACCAAGCTGATGATTCCATCGCTTATTTACAAGAAGAAAGTACCTCAAGCGAAGACAGACTAATAATCTCTGCGCTGACTACCTGGGCTGTTTCATCATCGACAATAATGCGTCCCATAGTTGTGCCCTCGCGACCACGCGGGTAGGTAGGGCTTCCTGGATTCATTACAAGTGTATTGGTCCACTCGTCACGCTGTACAAAAGGCTTATGCGTGTGACCGCAGATAGCAATATTGCATTTGACCAGGTCAAGCCTCTCGCGATAATGACATACCTGCCACTTGAGACCAGCTGCAAAGAAAATAATCTTTTTCTTTACCATGGGACCATAGTTGTAGCAGAAGTCATTATTGCCCAAGCAAAGCTTAACGGGAGCAATCTCCTGCAGTGTTTGATAATCGGCGTTAGAGGTAATATCTCCTGCATGCACAATGTAGTTGGCACCTTGCAGAGCTTCAAGCAACTCAGATGACAAATACCCATGCGTATCTGAAATTACGTCAAACCTTACCAGTGCCATACCAAACTCCTACGCGCTTTTAAGCTGCTGGCGAGAAACCCGTTGAGTTTCTACAGTCCCAGTGCTCGCTTGAGTGCAACCACACGACGGCGTGAAACCGAAATGTGACGCTCCTCAAATCCCTGAATAGTCAACTGTAGGATACCAGCAGAGATAACCTCAACATCGTCAACATACTCAAGATTCACGATAAAGCTACGATGAATGCGGAAGAATCCGTGTGGAGCAAGGCGCTCTTCAAGTTTTTGCAGAGAAATAGTAGACAAGAAACGATCGTCTTCTGTGTAGATGCAAGAATAATCGTCTTTTGCCTCAATAAAGCGAATCTGATCAATAGGAACAAGAACCTTGCTTCCACTCTTAATGACAGGAATTCGCTCAATGGTTGCCATAGGAGACTGAGGACGAAGACGCTCCTCAACCTTATCAAGAGCCTGCTCAAGGCGCTCGGTCTCAACGGGCTTCATTAGATAATCTACCGCGTTAACGCCAAAGGCATCTAGTGCGTACTCACTATATGCAGTGACAAACACAATCTGAGGAGGATTCTTCAACTTGTGAAGAGCCTCTGCAAGCTGCATTCCATTTGTCTTAGGCATAGAGATGTCCAGGAACATAACCTCAACGCGAGACTCCATGAGTTTCTCGACAGCATCCCTTGCACTTGTGGCCTCAATGATTTCCTCGAGACGACCGGTCTCCTCAAGCAAGAACCTGAGCTCAGAACGGGCTGGAGCCTCGTCATCAACAATCATGGCGCGCATGTCATTCACTCCCAACGGCCTAACGCAGCGTTAAGCAAAAACTGATACTACTATGCTGTTGCCTGCAGTGCCGCACCTGCAAGCTTGAGTGTCACGCACGTACCCTGCCCTGGTTTAGACATGATTTCCATGCCAGAGCCAACGGCGTAGAAGCGCTCAACTCGCTCAGCTACGTTCTTAATGGCAATACCCGTGCCCCTATTTCTCCCCGAAGAATCCTGCGGGGTAGGACCTTGACCATTAAGTAAGCGAGAAACAGTCTCTTCATCCATTCCAAGACCATCATCAGCAACAGATATAAGAATATCATCATCATCGCGTGTGACGTGGATGTCAATATGGAGGGCGCCTTCATCTTTCATAGCGTGCCTCACGGCATTCTCGACAATAGGCTGAATCAAAAAAGACGGTACCTGAATATCTTCGCATCCCTCATCGACATGCTCAGACTCTTGAATACGTTCTTCTCCAAAACGCGCCTTCTCAATTGTCAAATACCTGCGCGTTTGTGTCAATTCCTGAGAAAGCGGAATGAGCGCACCTTGAGAGCTCTCAAGCGTACGGCGATAAAACACAGAGAACTCGCGAAGCAGATCTCGCGCCTTATTGGGGTTTGTACGCGTAAGAGATGCAATGGTGTTGAGCGTGTTGAACAAGAAATGCGGATTAATCTGTGCTTGCAGAGCTTTGACCTCGGCACGAGCGGTCAACTCTGCCTGGCGATCAAGCTCATACGAGGAAAGCTGCGTGGAGAGAAGCTCGCCCAGTCCCTCAGCAATTGCAAGCTGCGTGCGATCAATTTCAATACCGCGACGATAGTAGAGCTTGATAGTGCCAACTGTGTGATCCTGAACAATCAACGGAACAATGATGCCAAAGGAGCTGCCGCCATTGCCAAAGCCACCGCGCCTTTGTAGTACCTGCTGACGGCTATCTACCGAGACAAACGTCTCCATGCGGCCACTTTCCAGAACCTCAGTTGCAGGGCCAACCACTTTTGAACCAGGCATATGCGAGGTTGCAATATCTCCCTCAAAGCCCAATACATATTCTGTATCCGTGATGGAAATTGCGGCTGCAGAAGTTTCTGGAAGCAATAGTGTGCAGATAGTTGGCGCTGTTTCTTGCGACAAGCCTCCGCGTAAGGTCTTGAGTGTCTTAGAGGCAACCTCAAGTGTTCGCTCTGTTGCTTGAGACCTGGCGTGCTCATTACCAGGCTGAGTAGTACCACCAAGAACAATAACCGTGGCAAGTCCTCCGCCTGCAACAAGAGCGGCAAACAAGTTGTCTGCCATGACGCTCCAGGAAAGCAAGCCCAGCAATACACAGGCAAGAATAATCAGGACTATCCTGGTTGATCTATGTATATACTGAGCAAGTCTTTGCATAGCTGTCTAGTTCTCGACTGATTCTGCAGAAGAATCCTCAGAAGCTAGCTGCTGCGGCAAAGGCGAATGCTTAAGCGCACGAGCCAAAGGAGCTCCTAGTACATAGAGAACAACAGCCTCTCCGAGTCCTGTGGTGATAAAACCAAACAAGAACATAAGAGGATACGATCCATCAAGTTCAATGGTGGTAAATGGAATTGTGTAGAATCCTAACCCCTGAAGCAAAATGGGAAGATATGCAGACACAATAACGGCATTTGCAAGCACTGGCCCCAGAAGCGCAAGTGGTACGTTTTTCCTGTTCTTCCAGGTAAACCATGCACCAAGAGCAGTTGCCAGAGAACCAAAGACTACGTCTAACAATCCCAAAGCTCCTGTGCCAGAAATGACCATATTTGCAAGGTTGGCAATAACGCAGCCAAGCGTCAGTCCTGGAATTGCGTCAGCGGTAAAGAGTGCAATAACCACAACCGCCTCAGAAATGCGGAACTGCACAGGACCCCAAGCAAGACCGCCCAAGAAAAGAAGAGCTGCAAGCGTAAGTGCTGCATAAAGGGCAGCAATAATACCAATACGTGCAAGGCGCTGAGCGCGCTGTTTTGTTGCATAAGCTGAAGAAACCTGTGGCAAAACAATCCCCTTGTTAACTCTAAAAACTTAGTTCATGATACGACGAAACGCATATATGAGCAAATGAGCAGCGCAGACATACAATTAGTAATGCAGGTGCATTCCTGGATAGACCATCTCACGAGCATGCTTTTGATACGCTGCGACTGCCTCTTCTTCAAAAGCAAGAGGGGTGTCTTCCTCGCCCGCCATATCCAAAATCCAACGCGTGAGATAAGGATTCAAAGGAAGGAGAGGACCAATCAGCCAGGTTGCAATAGCATTCTTACGACGGAAGCCTTCTAGTTTGCTTTCTTTATTGATGCCAAAACCCACCTTATTTTTAAGGAAGTAGCAGTTAGAGTTATCTCCCTCGGTGAGTGTGAACTGCATCTTAAAGCCAACGACAACAAAAGGCTCTTTGCCATTGCCAGGATCAAACTCCCCCACCTGGACATCGTGGAAGCGCTGGGGCATATAGCGAGTGGTCGTAAACTTAAATAAGCCAAGACCCTTAACCTCAGAACCATCAGGATTGACGATTTTCTCGCCAAAAAGCTCTGAAGCGTTACCGGCAAACAGCATAGGAACGCCCTGATCAGCCAGCTCAGCAAGCCTGTCCTTGTAAGGCATAAGGCGAGAAATAATAAGCTCTTGCTGGGCTTCTGTCATGCCACCCATGATGATTGCTGATGGCGTATGCTCCACAAAGTAAGGCGTTGCGGCGTGAGAGGTATACACAAAGTTCTCTTTTGGAAGGCAGGCCTCCAGGTAGAGAGCATTTCCGTTGTCTCCACCCTGGTTACCGTACTCTGGATAAAGAATCTCAATCTTAGTTGCTGGATTACTCATGGGAGGCCTCCATCTGTTTCAAGCGCTCAATGATACGGTTTCTGCTGATATCAGCAATGCCACCGTTATAGAGGCCGTGTGCATAGAAAAAGTGCTGGCAAGCGTTAAGGTCAACCAGGTCGGCAGTTTCTTCAGGAGAGTTTGCCACAAAGGTTTTAGCTGGATCAATGCCCGCAAGTCTGAGTCTAAGCTGCAGATCAAGTGAAGTGTCGCCGTAAATAATGACCTGCTTAACGCTTGGATCTTGCAGGAACTCAAAGTCAGTCTGGTAGTACCAGCCAATATACTCTGTCTGGTCTTTTGCTTTTGCCATATACGCATCAGCAATCATGATGATAATTGCTTTGTCACCTGGCTGTTTGCGAAGGATATCGATGGTGACTGAGGTTGCCGTGTCATTCTCACCCTTAGAAGCCATGCTAATAAGACGACGACCGTTGTAATCAATCTCGTTATACCTGGAGGAAGCAATGTTAACGCGTTGCAAAGATGCAGCGATAGTTGCAGGCGCAAGACCCATCTCACGCGCGGTTACGATGGCCACAAACAAGTTGTAGAGGTTGACGATAGAGTAGCTGTTGAGCTTGTACTCGTATGTTGGTGCACCCTCGTGACAGTGCTCCTTGACCACAAACTTGCCAGTCTCTGGCTCTACTGAAATGACCTCATAATCAGGAGTTGGGTTGGTATAGCCGCACTCCTCACAAGTTGCGTGGCCAAGATGCCTAAGGTGTGCATAATCCCACTTGAGCTTGCCACCGCATTTGGGGCAGGCGGTAAGATCTGAAACAATACCCACTGGCTCTGCGGTGTCTTCTGCCAGCCTTGCAATGGAGTAATACGTACGATGTGTACACTGAGGAGCAAGCCTGCAGCTAATCATGTCATCTGCGTTCAAAATCAGATGAGTTGAAGCAGGAATGCCCTTATCCATAACGTCAAACACGTAGTCTGGCGTTGCACTACGAGAGAACGTATCGCGGAACAAATTGGTAACAGACAAAATATCAGGCTGCAGATACGGGAAAATGCGAGGTCCAGAAAGCTCGTCAAACTCCATAACTGCAAGCTTAGTCTTTGACATACCCTTCCACGTGGCGTTCTTTGCA
Source organism: Atopobium sp. (assembly GCA_015258705.1). Taxonomy (GTDB): domain Bacteria; phylum Actinomycetota; class Coriobacteriia; order Coriobacteriales; family Atopobiaceae; genus Lancefieldella. Next base: position 6,319 of record JABZHU010000033.1, read on the forward strand.
AACGAGCTTGCAAAGCCGCTGGAAATATTGCCGCCAACGCGGTTGGTAACGGTCTTGTAGCCATTATCGGCGAGAAGATCGTTGAGCAGGTTATTGGTAGTTGTCTTGCCGTTTGTGCCGGTAATAAAGACAATCTGCTCTGGCTTAGCAATGTCGCCCAAAAATGCAGGATCAATGCCTTCAGCAATAAAGCCTGGCAGCGTTCCGCCTTCATGGTTAGTCAATTTAAGTGCTGCAAGTGTTGCTTTAGCAGCGAGAAAAGCTACAGGAAATAGTCTGCTCTTTTTTTGTGCCACAGTAACTCCCATCGTGAGCAAAGTCTCTCTAGTTTATCACCTCGCGAGAAGGGCTTGAAGAACACAGGGCTTCTCGCCAAAAATGTCGCATAAAAAAGCCGAGCCAGGATGTCCTGGCTCGGCTGAAACTACGTGAAAGTAAGCTTACCTTACTCCTCAGGCTGCTCCTTCTTCTCTGCAGCGTAAAGCTCGGAGAGGCGGACAAGGTGATCGTAGCGAGCCATTGCGGCTTCCTCGTTCTCCTTGAAGAGCTTCTCTGCGTGCTCTGGGAACTCGCGGGTGAGTCGGCTGTAACGAGCCTCGTTCATTAGGAACTCCTGGTAGCCACCCTTAGGTGCCTTGGAGTCAAGCGTGAACTTCTTACCTGCTGGTGCAGATGGGTTGAAGCGATAGAGGTTCCAGTAGCCGGTCTCGACTGCCTTCTTCATCTCCTCCTGTGCGTGAGCCATGCCGCCCTTGATGGAGTGCATCTCACATGGGGAGTAACCGATGATGAGGGATGGTCCTGGATAAGCCTCTGCCTCAGCAATTGCCTTGAGAGTCTGCTGGAGGTTTGCGCCCATGGAAACCTGAGCAACATAGACGTAACCATAGGTCATAGCAATCTCAGCAAGGTTCTTCTGCTTGATGTCCTTACCAGCTGCTGCGAACTGTGCAACCTGGCCAAGACGGGAAGCCTTGGAGGACTGACCACCGGTGTTGGAGTAAACCTCAGTATCGAAGACAAAGACGTTGATGTCCTCGCCGGAAGCAAGAACGTGGTCAAGGCCACCGAAGCCGATGTCGTATGCCCAACCGTCGCCACCGAAGATCCAGAAGGACTTCTTGGTGAGGAAGCTCTTGTTAGCAAGGATTTCCTTAGCTGTTGCAAGATCAGACTTCTCAAGCTCAACTACAAAAGTCTTAGAAGCTTCCTTGGAGAGAGCTGCGTCGTTGACGGACTCAATCCATGCCTTAGCAGCATCCTTGAGGTCCTGAGATGCGCCATCCTCGTCGACAAGCTGCTGAGCAAGCTCCAGAAGACGCTTCTGCTGTGCCTGGTGACCAAGCATCAGACCCATACCGTGCTCTGCGTTGTCCTCGAAGAGGGAGTTATTCCATGCTGGACCGTGACCATTTGCATCGGTAGTAAATGGTGAGCAGGAAGCTGGGTTACCCCAAATTGAGGAGCAACCAGTTGCGTTGGAGATGAACATACGATCGCCAAAGAGCTGAGTGACCAGGCGGCCGTAGCTGGTCTCAGCGCAGCCTGCGCAGGAACCGGAGAACTCAAGAAGAGGCTTCTTGAACTGAGATGCCTTGACGTTGTTAGCGACAAGCTCGGTCTTCTCGGAGACGTGGTTGACTGCGTAGTCAAAGATCTCCTGCTTGGACTCCTGCTCCTCGATTGGCTTCATGGTCAGAGCATCTGCAGGGCAGATGTAGACGCAGTTGGAGCAACCGGTGCAGTCGAGCTGAGAAATAGCAATCTCAAACTTGTAGCCCTTAACCTTAGGACCAACGGCATCCTTAAACTGAGACTGTGCTGGTGCAGCAGCAACCTCTTCGTCGGTAAGGACGAATGGACGGATGACTGCGTGTGGGCAGACATAAGCGCACTGGTTACACTGGATGCACTTCTCGACGTTCCACTCAGGAACAACAACAGCAATGCCACGCTTCTCATAAGCAGCAGCACCAAGCTCGAACTGTCCATCAACGTGGTTCTTAAATGCAGAAACAGGAAGTGCGTCACCCTCCATACGAGAGACTGGAGTCATGATGTCGCGGACCTGCTTGAGCAGAGCCTCACGGCCCTCAAGAGTGATTGTGCTTGGAGCATCCTCTGCGGTAGCCCAATCAGCAGGAATCTCAATCTTAGTAAATGCAGTAGCACCAGCGTCGATTGCCTTGTGGTTCATATCGACAATGTTCTGGCCCTTCTTCAGGTAAGAGTGAGTTGCAGCATCCTTCATGTACTGAAGTGCGTCTGCCTCTGGGAGAACCTTTGCAAGAGCAAAGAATGCGGACTGAAGAATGGTGTTGGTGCGCTTGCCCATACCAATTTCCTTGGCAAGGTCAATTGCATTGATCAGATAAACGTTGATGTTGTTCTTAGCAATGTAGCGCTTTGCCTCTGCTGGCAGGTGGTGTGCAAACTCCTCTGCATCCCACTGGCAGTTAACCAGGAAGGTACCGCCAGGCTTAACGTCGCGGACCATCTTGTAGCCCTTGATGATGTATGCAGGAACGTGGCATGCAACAAAGTCTGCCTTGGTGACATAGTAAGGAGAACGGATCTTGTGATCACCGAAGCGCAGGTGGCTGATGGTGATACCGCCGGTCTTCTTGGAGTCATACTGGAAGTATGCCTGAACATATTTATCGGTGTGGTCACCAATAATCTTAATGGAGTTCTTGTTAGCACCAACGGTACCGTCGCCGCCAATACCCCAGAACTTGCACTCAATGGTGCCCTCAGCTGCAGTGTTAGGAGCCTCAGGATCCTCTGGGAGAGACAGATTAGTAACGTCATCGACAATACCAACGGTGAACTCACGCTGAGGAGCATCCTTCTTGAGCTCCTCGAAGATTGCGAATGCAGATGATGGTGGGGTGTCCTTGGAACCAAGGCCGTAACGACCGCCAACAACCTTAATGCCTGTACGACCAGCCTCATAGAGGGAAGAAACAACGTCTTCATAGAGAGGCTCACCAACGGAACCTGGCTCCTTGGTACGGTCGAGAACAGCAATCTTCTTGACGGACTCAGGAAGAACGTCAACAAAGTGCTTTACAGAGAATGGACGATAGAGGCGGACCTTAACCAGACCGACCTTCTCGCCATGAGCGTTCAGGTAATCGATAACCTCTTCGAGGGTATCGCAGAAGGAACCCATACAGATAACAACGCGGTCAGCGTCTTCTGCGCCGTAGTAATTGAACAGACCGTAGTCGGTACCAAGCTTAGCGTTAATCTGGTTCATGTAGTCTTCAACAACTGCAGGCAGCTGGTTGTAAACCTCGTTGCATGCCTCGCGGTGCTGGAAGAAGATATCGCCGTTCTCGTGGGAACCACGGCTTGATGGATGCTCTGGGTTCAGTGCGTGATCGCGGAATGCCTGGACAGCGTCCATATCACACATCTCAGCCAGGTCAGCATAATCCCAAACAGCAACCTTCTGAATCTCGTGAGAAGTACGGAAGCCGTCAAAGAAGTTAACAAATGGAACCTTGCCCTTGATTGCTGCAAGGTGAGCAACAGGAGCCAGATCCATAACCTCCTGGACGTTGCCTTCTGCGAGAAGTGCAAAGCCAGTCTGGCGAGCGGACATAACGTCAGAGTGATCGCCAAAGATGTTCAGTGCGTGGGTTGCAACGGTACGTGCGCTGACATGGAAAACACCAGGGAGCTGCTCGCCGGCAATCTTGTACATGTTTGGAAGCATGAGCAAGAGGCCCTGAGAAGCGGTGTAAGTAGTGGTCAGAGCACCTGAACCAAGAGAACCGTGAACAGCACCAGCTGCGCCAGCCTCGGACTGCATCTCGACAACCCTAACGGTTGTACCAAAGATGTTCTTTACACCCTGGGCGGACCACTGGTCAACATAGTCTGCCATTGGACTTGATGGGGTAATTGGGTAAATGCCCGCTACCTCGGTAAACGCATACGACACGTAAGCCGCGGCGTTGTTACCGTCCATGGACTTAAACTTTCTTGCCATTTCCTCTCCTTGCCTAATCTGTGATTTCTCACAGTATGCGTCTGTGCGATCCAAAATAAAGCTGTAGACCCTGGGTGACTATGGAAACATGTTTCATAGTTCGGCCGGCAGCGGTCGCATAATGCTTTTATTATTGCGCAAAAAAACAATGAAACAAATCAGAAATATGAGCCAATAAATACCTATTTTCAGGTAGGATTTTCTACCTGCGGAATTGCAAAATAAACATAACAGTAAAGTACAACTTTTTTGTAAATCGACAAAATATTCAAGTGCGCAAGCAGCCATCTGTCTGAAAATTGGACAAATTTTTACGTAAGCACTCAACGCACGGAAGTCTTGCTGCACATTGAGTGCTTTTTTAATAACCTATCTTTAGCGTCATATCTCTTTTGATTACTTAGCCGCTTTGATCTCGCAAAGCTTCTTATAACCAAATAAGAAACGCTCTCCTATCTCACCTTCAGCATCGGATGCGCAAACGACTCCGTGTTCATCTGAAGTAAGGAAGGCTTCATCAAAATCAGCAGTTCCATCAAATACCTGTGCGACAACATCTGGATTAAACTCAGTTGGCTCATGCAGAGTTTGTGCCAAATCAAGCACCAGACTTGTGGCTCCTGATCGAACGCTTTCTTCTGAGATACCTGCGATAAGCTTTCCGTCTTTCACTAGCCACAGCACTTCTGGTGCGCAATGGGTTTGCTGCTCTTCTCGCTGTGAAATTCTTGCGCGGCCCGCAAGAGATAGAACAGAGCTCTCCTCCAAAGACTGGTAAGGACCAACTGTCATAGCGGCCTGACCATTGCTCTCGAGCAAAATCATAAGAACGCCGTCTGGATATTCTTGCGATCCCTCTTTGAGCGTTCCCTCGATGTGCTGCTTAGCCCAAGCAATCAAGTGCGGAGAAACATCTTTTTGAGCAACAACTCGTCTACTCAGCGCACGTAAATGCCTGTTATCAAGAGGGAGAACACCTCCAGCCAGTCTCCAACGACAAATAAGTTCTGGATTATCAAGCTCAAACTTTTGAGCCGCTTCTAACTCTTCCTGGTCCACAGTGTCCTCCCCCAACTTTTTATGAAATGAACTGCTATTCCCGGCTTAGCAGATTAGTGCCTAAAGTGTCGCTTTCCTGTAAACACCATTGCAATACCGTATTCATCGCAAGCAGCAATAGACTCATCATCTCTGACTGATCCGCCTGGCTGAATAATGGCTGTTACACCATGGGCCGCCAAGGTATCAACGTTATCTCGGAATGGGAAAAACGCGTCGGATGCAGCCACAAGATTCTTTGAATCAATTCCCATGCGTTCGCAAGCTGCTTCAGCTCGCTCGCACGCGAGAAGAGCAGCGTCAACACGGTTTGGCTGACCTGGTCCCATGCCAATTCCAGCTTGATCTTTTGCAACCAAAATGGCGTTTGACTTAACGGTCTTACAAACCTTCCAAGCAAATACCAAATCATTCAGCTCTTCTGGAGTTGGTTGACGCTTAGTAACAACCTCAAAGCTTTCTGCAGTTTCATCTGCATGATCAAGGTCTTGCACCAACAATCCACCGTCAACAGTTCTCATTTCAAGTTCACGGCTTCTATCGATTCCGCCTGTGGCTAAGACGCGGAGATTTGTTCTCTTTGACAGGCGCTCAAGAGCCTCTTTTGTGAAGCTTGGTGCAATGAGAACCTCAACAAACTGCTTATTGATGTCTGCGAAGTGCTCAACAAACTCCAGCGGAACTTCTCTATTTACTGCAATAATTCCGCCAAAAGCAGAAAGCGGATCACAAGCAAACGCTCGGTCATATGCCTCAACAACATTTTCTGCTGTTGCAGAACCACAAGGATTCTGG
>JABZHU010000034.1:0-12102 GCA_015258705.1 Atopobium sp.
TCACAGGTAACTGCCAAATGGCGACCAACGCCCGTGTTTATGCCCACAAGGTTAGAAAGCTGCAAAATAAGAGCTGGTGGCAGGTTATCAATGCAGAAATAACCCATGTCCTCAAACACATGAAGCGCCTGCGTGCGACCCGATCCAGACATACCCGTAATAATGACAATGTCGGGAATAACTGAAGGTGTAGGATCGTTTTTCTTCACAGGCGCTCCTTAAATACGTGACGAGAAAACCTTACCGCTCCAAGCGTTAATCCTCAAGTGCTGCAGCAAACCAAGAGGTAATTGAAGTTGGGTGCGTAATGGCAGTACCTGAAACAACTGCCCAAGCGCCTGCATCAAGAGCATCTTTTGCATCTTGTGGCGTATGAACATGACCCTCGCAAATAATGGCAATACCTGGGAATTCAGTGGTTGCCTGCTTGAGAAGGGCAATATCAGGGCCATCATCAAGCGTTGTATCAATAGCAGCCTTATTGTGAGAAAGCGTAGTTGAAACAAGGTCACAACCAGCAGCAACAGCACGACGGATATCATCCATAGTCATGCAGTCAGCCATAATCAGTGCGTCAGACTCTGCACGGAGCGCCGCAACAGTCTCTTCAAAGGTTCTACCATCTGGCCTTGGGCGGTCTGTTGCATCCAGGGCAACAACGTCTGCACCTGCGTGAATACAAGCACGTGCATGACGAAGCGTAGGAGTAATGTAGACACCTTCATGACCCTCTTTCCAGAGGCCAATGACAGGAATTTCAACCCTACCCTTAATGGCAGAGATATCAGACAAGCCCTGGCACCTAATAGCTGCGGCGCCACCAAGCTCACAAGCGCGTGCAATCTGAGCCATAGTCTCTGGATGCCTCATGGGCTCACCAGGATACGCCTGGACGCTAACAATGAGTTTTCCTTTAAGTGACTCAACAAGCTCTGAGTGTGCCACGGTATTCTCCTTACCAGAATGTACAAACTTTTATGAGCTGCATCTTTTTGCAAGCCAAGTCAGCAAGCTTTTTTGTGACTTGGCGCCTTTTGCCTAAAGACGCGTCTCTAAATAGCCAGGTAGAACAAGGTTTTCTGCAGCTCCAATAAGAGGGGCTTCTCCACCAAGCGTGCCCTTCACAATAGGCGTTGCCTGAACAGGAGGCATGGCCTGCAGCTTAAATGCAGCTTCAAGTGCCTCGTGCCAGTACTTACCGCACTCTGCAACAGAGCCAGACAGGATGATGACAGAAGGGTCAAGCATGTTGCACATGCTGCCCAAGACCTCACCAAGCGCGCGGCCTGAGCGCTCCTCTGCGGCTTGAGCGATCTTCTCGCCAGCAAGAGCCCTACGGTCAATCTCTGCGCCATCAAGAGCAGAACCGTCTTCAAGCGTATCGGAGCCGCCAAGGCGAACATACTCGCGAATAATGCCAGGACCTGCAGAAACAGGCTCAAGGTGAGAAGTTCCACCGCACGGGCAGTCAACGCCGGCTGCTGCTGGAGTTGCAACGTGACCAATGTGGCCAGCCTCGTCGTGAGCACCCAGCATCAAAATGCCGTGGTTCACAAAGGCACCACCAATGCCCGTGCCAACAGCTACGGTTAAAACGCTGTCCTTACCGTGGCCAGCACCGTGACGAGCCTCGCCCAGAGCATGGGCATGAACGTCATTAAGAACGCTGCACGGAAGGCCAAACTCACTGGTAACTGCAGAACCAAGAGCGGTTCCACCCCAGCCGGGCATGAGCTCATTTGCGTAGGTGATGTCGCCCGTACGAGGGTCAACAACGCCAGCAGAAGAAATACCCACGCCAGAGATAGTAAGGCCCAGCTCTTCTGCGCGAGCAAGAGCCTCTCTAATTGCTTGCAGAACGGTGGCAAGAACCTGCTTGCCACCCTCTTTTGCGTTAGTTGGGACCTTCTTTACGGACTGGACGTTTGGAGCGTCAGTGCCGTTAAGGGTAACTATGCCGCAGGCAATTTTTGTGCCGCCAATATCAACGGCGCAAACATGTGCTGGAGAAACAAACTTAGAGTCCATGGTGTCCCCTCTTGTTTAGAGAAGGCCGTTTGCAATAAGAACCTGCTTGATTGCCTCACGGTTCTGGCCATCAAGTGGTTTAACAGGGCGAGGCATCTGGTCAGAGTCAAAAATGCCCATGAGGTTAAGTGCGCACTTGAATGCACCAACGCCAGCGCCATAGCCCTGAACGCCTGTAGTGACATCAAAGATGTGGGAAATCTCGTTAAGTCGGTCCTGCTCACGCTTGACCTCTGCCCAGTTACCTTCCTGAGCTGCCTTCCACATGCGGACGTAGCCCTCTGGCTCAACATTAGCAAGGCCAGGAACAGAACCGTCTGCACCAGAAAGAAGGGCGCCGTCAACAACAATCTCGTGACCAGTCAGAAGGGTCAGAGGGTGACCGTTCTTCTCGTTCTCCTGAACAAGATACCTGAAGGAAACGTCATCGCCAGAAGAGTCTTTAACGCCTGCAAGAACACCTTCTGCGCCCAGGCGAGCAAGCATCTTCCAAGGAAGCTTAGTGTGAACGCAGACAGGAATATCGTACGCAAACAGAGGTGCGTCCAGCTCCTGGTGAAGGATGCGGAAGTGCTCCTCAATATCAGTTGGGCCACCAAGTGCGTAGAAAGGAGCGGTTGCTACAAGAGCATCTGCACCTAGTGCGAGGGCACGGCGACCATGCTCCAGGACGCGCTCGGTCTCGGTATCAATGATGCCCACAAGGACCGGAACACGGTGGTCAACAATGCGAACAGCCTCGCGAACAATCTGATCACGACGCTCATCAGTTGCAAAGACAACCTCGCCAGAAGAGCCAAGGAAGAACAGGCCGTCTACGCCAGCCTCAATAAGACGGTTAATGGAGCGCTCAAACGACACAACATCAAGCTGATGGTCTGGGGTATCTGGGGTTACAACTGGTGGAACAACACCGCTAAATGGTACGTTACTGGACATGCTTTATCCTTTCACACGTTGGAAAATCCAACTGGTTTCATACAACAATGTACTGAAGAAGCCGACCAAAGCATTGATCAAAAGCAACTTCAAAGAACCTACGTAATTATAGTCCGCTTAGTTATGACAAAGCCCTGATATAACCTCGCAGAGATAGTTGATTTGCTCGTTCTCAAACTGATTGATGCGCTCGTGGCCAAACTTGGGGTATACGCGCATTTCCTTCTGCCCTGGCAGGCGATTGTACAGCGCAAACGTTCCCTCAGTTGGCGCGCTCTGGTCCAGCAGAGCCGTGCCGATAAGCGCTGGCACACGCACTAGCTCTGCCGCGCACGCACTGTCGAGAAGACCGACCGCGTCGATAGCTGCATCTGACTGCGGGGTGTCTCCGCACCCGACAACCGCACGAAGGGTTGTTGCGTTGTCGGCAAAGAGCGGGCTCAGTGCCATGGTAGCGCTCACTTCCTTGAGCAGAAGCGCAGCCGCAAACAAAGCCTGCGAGCCGCCTAGACCTTCTCCCCAGGTGACGGTTGTGCGCCCAAGGAAGCGCGAGGCAACCGCGGTGGTTACCAGCGCGTCGTCGATGAGCTGCTTGAGCGTGGAGGATGCAGCGTCATCTGGGTTGATGAGCGCGTGAGCAAGCTCCTCTGCGGTAAAGGTTCCCCTCCAAGCGTCTTTGAGCTGGGGCTCGCACGGACGAGCCTCCAGGGCCACGACGGGCAGACCAAGCGCCGAGAAGCGCAAAAGGTGCAGCCAGCTGCGCACTCCCCGACCAAGATCGGAGAAGAGCACCACCGCGGGCAGTTTTGACGAGGCGGACAGCTCTGCCGATGCGGACAGCTCTGCCGCAGCTAGCGGTTCTGCCACCGATGCACCCGCTGGAAGAATGACGCGAGCGCTCAGCTGTGTCTGGTCGGTTGAGATGAATGTGATGCGTTTAAACGTTGCCGCCTGGATAGCGGATGGTAGCTCAACCACACTTTCTACCTGTGCATTTTGTGCAAACGCTACAGACGTCTCCCAAAATGATTCAAAGTTTGATGGTCTAAGCCACGCACCGCGATAAGAACGGGCATCTTCAAGCCTTTGTGTTAAACCCCTCATGCTCCCACCTCGCATTCTGCTTGAGCAGGAAACGACGAGTCCAACTCTTTAAGAGCTTGCTCTCCCTTGTCTGAGCAGAAGAAATCAATGATTTTATCGTCAAAATCACCAATCTCTTCATGCGCGTAGCCTGGATACAGAAGATGTCTCTTTGGGCAGGTCAAAGCATTGTAGGCAGCAAACTGAGCCTCTGGAGGAACAACTGGATCATCAAGTCCAGTACCAAAAAGCACAGGACAGGTAACCAGATGTGCAAAATTGGCTGAATCAATGTAGGCAAGCTTTGCAAAGACCTCATCAACGCGAGAGCCGTCTGCATCAAACCAGCGGGAATAATAACGAATTCCCTCGTAAGCAACCTCGTCAGCATTAAGCTCCCACACGCACCTAAAATCGGTAAGGAAGGGATAAAGAATTGCTGCTCTATTAATAAGGTCTGGATTAAGAGCACAGGTAGCAAGACCAATGCCGCCGCCCTGCGATGCACCGTTTACAAAAACTCGACTTGTATCAATGCCTTCAAGCTGTCGAACAATTCTGCAGAGCAAGCGAATGTTCTGATACAGGTGCACAAAGTAAAGATCCTCTACTGGTCCATCTAGTCCGAGCACCAAGTGACCAGAGACGGTAGTGCTCTTGTACGAGCTTCCGTCCAAACTACGGCCACCCTGCCCAGGATTATCAAGCGCAATCAGCGAGCAGCCCAAGCCCAAAAATGAGCTCTGCTCAAACCAACTGCGAGAAGCCCCTGGATAGCCATGGAACTGTAAAACAAGCGGAGTTTGTACGCCTGGGGTAGTCTGTGGTCGCAGGTACTTTGCGTAAACTTCCGCGCCATCAATACCTACAAACGTCAAATCAAAAAAGTGAGCTAAAGCAGATGACGTGACTTCTGTTGAAGGTACAATCTGCCAGCTAAGAGGAGCGTTATCCGCTTCCTCCATACGTGCCTTCCAAAACGCCTCAAAATCTGAAGGATAAGGCGTCAGAGCATGAGCTGCCTTCAATTCTGCAAGCTCAAGCGTTTCTTGGTGCATTGATCCACCTAACAAGATAAAAGAGCGCAGCCTAAGCTGCGCTCTGGTCAAACAAAAACGTAAGCGCTACTCACCCAGTTTAGGATGAAGCAAAGATGGCGCAGCACCCAAAAGCGTCTTAGTGTAAGGATCTGTTGGATGCTCAAAGACCTGCTTAGCAGGACCATCTTCCATAATCTGGCCGTGATTCATAACAATGATGCGGTCAGAAACATAGCGAACGGTCTGGATATCGTGCGAAATAAAAATCATCGAGAGACCCAGCTCAGACTTAAGGTCTGTAAGCAGGTTCAAGATCTGTGCACGAACAGAAACGTCCAGTGCAGAAGTAGGCTCGTCAGCAATGATTGCCGATGGATTCAGAGAAAGCGCACGTGCAATAGCAACACGCTGACGCTGACCACCAGAGAGCTGACCAGGAAGGGCGCGAAGTGCTGAATGTGGCAGTCCAACCAGGCTGACCAGCTCATTAATACGGGCTTCTCGCTCCTGCTCTGTTCCTACCTTGTGTACCAGTAGCGGATCCATAAGCTGATCTTTAACAATCATGCGAGGGTTAAGAGCAGTTGCTGGGTCCTGGAAAACAACGGAGACAACGCGGCCAATCTGCTTTCTGAGCTCTGGAGTACGCTTGGTAACATCCATTCCCTTGAAGTACACATGACCGGACGTTGGTGACTGAAGGCCACACATGACATTTGCGGTAGTGGACTTTCCGCAGCCAGACTCACCAACAATACCAATGGTCTCACCAGGCATAAGCTTGAGAGAAACATTCTGTACTGCGTGAACCTTATTAGGCTTAAAGATTGAACCCGTACGCGTTTTAAACGTAACCGAAATGTCATCGAGGAAGATAATTGGCTGCTCTTCAGTTGTTGTAGCCATTTACCTCACCTCCTTTTGAGAACGCTCAAGGTAAGGCACAAGACCATGCTCCTTCAGATACTCATCAGGCAACTCGGAGAAACGATGGTGCTTACCAGGGATCTCCTTGATAACAGGGTGAACCTCAAGTCCCAAATCTGGGTGGCTTGAACGAGGAGCAAACCTATCGCCTGTTGGGAAGTCCTCCGGAGAAGGAACAGAACCTGGTACCTGGTGAAGTCTGGTACCGTCCTGTGCGCCTTCCTCAATGGAAAGAACGGAGCCGAGAAGACCGCGGGTGTACTCGTGAACAGGATTGGTCAGAAGCTCAGTAGTAGCTGCCTGCTCAATAACCTGGCCTGCATACATAACGGTAATCTCAGAAGCAACCTCTGCAACAAGTGCAAGGTCGTGGCTAACAAAGATCATTGCGAAGCCAAGACGACGCTGGAGGTCATTCAAGAGCTTGATGACCTGCTTCTGAACAGTAACGTCCAGAGCGGTTGTTGGCTCGTCGCAGATAACCAGTGAAGGATCGCGGGTTAATGCCATAGCAATCAGAACACGCTGACGCTGACCACCAGAAAGCTCATGTGGATACGACTCAAGCGTACGCTTTGGATCCAGGCCTACAAGCTCTAGAAGCTCCTCTGCGGAACGAGTGCCTCCCCTGCTGGTAAGCTGCTTCATCTGAGAAGAGATAAGCATGGAAGGGTTCAGCGAAGACAGAGCATCCTGATACACCATTGCAAGCTCATGACCAAGCAGCTTGCGGTGCTCTTCTTTGGAGAGCTTCAAGAGGTCTTGGTCTTTATAGAGAACCTGGCCAGTAATGGTTTCCTTTGGATCAGTCAGACCCATGATGACCTTGGTGGTAATTGACTTGCCGCAGCCAGACTCGCCAACCAGTGCCATGCACTGACCAGGACGAACATCAAAGCTTACATGGTCAACAACCTTAACGTCTCCATGAGACTCAAAGCTGATGCAAAGATCTTTAACACTGAGCAATGGAGCAACATCAAAGTCTGGCTTACGTCTGTCTGTTCTGGACAGCTCAACCTCTTTGAGTGCATTAAGTCTGCGCTCAAGGGACTCTGCCTGCTCTGCATATGCACGAACTGGATCAGACGCAAGAATGTCATCTGCACGCCTGGAGTCAGAGTTCTCTGTATCAACAGGCGCGCCAGGTGCTGCTGCCATAGCGTCAGTAAGACCCTCGGAGAGGATATTCAGTGCCAGGCAGGTCATCATAATAGCCAGGCCTGGGAAGAATGCCTGCCACCAACGGCCAGCAAGAACGCCAGCACGAGCATCAGCCAGGATGTTACCCCATGTTGGAGTTGGCTCTGCAATACCTGCACCAATGAAGGTCAGGGATGCCTCAAAGATGATTGCGTCTGCAACAAGCGTAACGGTAAAGACCATGATGGGAGCAATGCAGTTACGAAGAACATGCTTCCACAGAATCCATGGTGCACGAGCACCAGAAACAATGGTTGCCCTTACGTAATCCTCGCCGTACTCACTTACGATGTTTGCACGAACAATACGCGCAATCTGTGGCGTGTACATAAAGCCAATGGCAAAGATGATTGAAGGAACGCTGTTACCAAGAATAGAAACAAAGACTGCTGCAAGTGCAATGCCTGGGAACGACATGATGATGTCGAGCACACGCATGATAACCTCAGAGACAGCCTTTCTAGAAACAGCGGCAATAGCACCGATAATTGAGCCACACAAAAGTGCCATACCCGTAGCACCAAAACCAATAACCAGTGAATACTGACCACCATGGAGCATACGAGAAAGAATGTCGCGGCCCTTATCGTCAGTACCAAAAATGAATCCATCGCCTGGAGCCTGACGAGCGTTGAAAATCTCAAGTGGGTTATGTGGAGCAATAAAGTTTGCAAAGACAGAAGCAAGAACAACAAAGACGAGAATGACAAGAGCAATCTTGGAAGCCGTCTTCATCTTCTTAAAGCCACCAAAGGTTGAACCCTTTGCTGCAGCTTCTTCGAGCTTCTCGACTTGTTTTTTTCTAATTTGTACCATCGCACTACACCGTCCTAATGCGTGGGTTAATCAAGATGTACAACATATCAACAACAATGTTGATGATGATGAAGGACAGTGCAACGACAACAACAACGCCCTGAACAAGCATTGCCTCGTTACCCTTGATGCCCTCGAGAATAGCGGTACCCATGCCAGGAAGGTTAAAAATAACCTCGATAACAACGGCGCCACCCATGAGGTAACCAATCTTGAGGCCAAGCGTGGTTACAGGGGTAATAAGAGCGTTGCGAAGTACGTTTCTTGCGATGACGATTCTCTCTGGAATACCAGCACCGCGAGCAGTGCGGACGTAGTCCTTATCCAGCTCCTCGACCATTGCGGTACGAACAATACGGGTCATCTGACCAGACATTGGAACCGCAAGTGCAAATGCCGGCATAATCATACGAGCAAAGTAGCCGCCAAGATTTACCGTAGGATCTGGTAGTGCTCCAGAGGCTGGTAGCAGCTTAAGCGTAGACGCAAAGACCAGAATCAAAAGAACTGCCAACCAGAATGATGGCGTTGCAAGACCGGCAATTGAGAATACGCGGATGATTTGATCGGGCCATTGATCTCTATAGAGAGCCGCAATAACGCCCAACGTAAACGAAACTATTGCGCCAATAAAGAGACCCATAAAGGTCAACTGCATAGTTACTGGCAGAGCCTTTGAAATTCTTTCAGCAACTGAATAGTGAGAAGTGCCGTAGGTACCCAAGTTTCCATGAGCAACATCACCGATATAGCGTACATATCTCACAGGCCATGGGTCATCAAGGCCATTCTCAATGTGATACTGCTGGATAGCTTCTTCAGAAGCAGACTCTCCCAAGGCATTGTATGCAGGATCAACATGCGAGAAAGACATTAGGAAGAATACGAGAAAGGTGACGCCTAGAGCCATAATCGGCAGCGCAATAAGACGGCGTCCGATAAGACGTAATAGGTTGTTCACTATCTCCCCCTCTCTCTTTAAAACAAACCGTACAAATAAAATTTGATGAGACTTTGCACATCTCAGGACTAAATTTTGCGAACAAGAGCCCGAGCGTTATAAGTAAAACGCTCGGGCCCCAATGTATGAGATGCTAAGCGCGTGACGACAACAAATTAGCTAGCAGTAACTGTGTTGACATCAATGAAGGACATACCGGTAGTTCCGATGCCCTTGAAGCCCTTGAGAGCAACGCCGTTGCTGTTTGGCTTCTCGCTCCAAGAAGCGGTGAAAGTCTTAGCAAAGAGAACTGGGTACAGAGGTACGTTCTCAGCGATGATGTCGAAGCACTCGTTCCAAGTGGACTGCTGATCAGCACCAGACTGGCCAAGAGCCTTGGTCATAAGATTGTGGAGCTTGGTCCACTCATCAGACTCCTTCCATGGGCAACGCTTGGTCATCCAGACGTTATCGCCATACCACCAGTTAAGCAGCAAGTCGACGTCTGCGCCGAAGCAGGAAGGATCGCCAGGTGCAAGCAGGATGTCCCAGGAACCGTCAACTGCGTCGATTGCAGCATAGGTTGCTGGAGAAGTATCGGAAACGATGCTTACATTAAAGCCAAGTGCGTCAAGATCATTCTTGACCTGAGTTGCCATGGACTTAACCTGCTCGTTATCGGTGGTGCGAAGAACAACATCACCAGGAGTGATGCCAGACTCAGAAATGAGCTTCTTAGCCTTATCAACATCGTGTGCATAGACAGTAGATGCCTTGTGATAGTTAGCAAAGGAAGAAGGAAGGTAGCTGGTAGCAACCTCAGCTTGACCAGAGAATGCGTTTGCAAGCATCTTGTCTGTATCAAGTGCATAGAGGCATGCCTGGCGAACCTTAACGTTGTCCCAAGGAGCCTTGCCAAGGTTGAACATTGCAAAGCGGACACCAAAGCCCTGAACAGCGTCAACGGTGCAGCCTGCGCCCTTGAGCTGATCTACAGCGTCTGCAGGAACCATTTCCATAGCAAGAGTGGTTCCATCCTGCTGAGCGGTCAGACGAGCGGTTGGATCCTTAAGGACGTCATAGTGGAGCTTCTCGTCCTTAGCAGGAGTTGCGCCGTTGTAGTTTTTGTTAGGAACAAGGTCAAGAGTGTTGTCAGAGATGGACTCAAACTGCCATGGACCAGAACCAACTGGCTGCTTCTTCATCTCATCCTGGGAGCTGCTTGCTGGAACAACGCGAACAATGGACAGACGCTCCTTGAGGAGGGAGAAGTTAGCAATAGTGGTCTTAACGGTGACAGTCTTGTCATCCTTCTTCTCTACGGAAGCAATTGGGGAAAGCATTGGGACGTAAACGCTACCCTTAGCAGCGGAACGGTTGAAGGACTCAACAACGTCATCTGCCTTAACTTCATTACCATCAGAGAACTTTGCGCCGTCACGGATAGTAATCTCAAAGGTGTTATCGTCAACCTTCTTAGGATCAGCAGTAGCAAGCTCATTGAAGGTGGAATAGTCGTGGAAGTTAAGACCATAGAGACCCTCAACTACCTGCCAGTTAACACCAAGGGCAAGTGCTGATGAAGTAGTAGATGGATCATAGTTCTGGGTTGAATAAGCGGTACCAGCAGTAATTGTGCCGCCGCCTTCCTTTCCAGATGGAGCCTCAGCTGCCTTCTGCTGTCCACCACCGCAAGCGGTGAGACCAAGGCCAGCTGCAACAGTTGCTCCACCAAGGAAGCCACGACGCGAAAGTGGACGGTTAATAAACTCGCTCATTTCTGCCTCTTTCTAAAAACTCTCCTTGCCACAACGTGGCACCAATGCCACTTGTGTGGCTTACATCTACATAACTATATGAAGAAAAGATATTTCCTCTGAACACAGTTCGCCCAACGGTATAAAAATATCGCCCATTGGCTGCTCAAAATATGAAAACGTGTTTTGTTGTATTATTTACTGCATATAAATCTTAATAGCAGCTAAGAAGGCCCGCAGTTAGCGGGCTTTACTATTATTTTACCTTACTTAATATATAAAATATTTAACTAACTACATAAGTAGTAATTATTGTCAACTACCGTTTACCGATGTTTTACTACCGTTTGCCCTTAGAAATTACGGATATGTTGTGGAGATTAAACAAGAGTCAGTCCAAAATGAACTGACTCTTGTCTTAGAACATCGAAAACGCCGCAAAATTACTTGGTTAAATCCAGGATTCGTTCAGGATTTGCCATAAAGTCCAAGTGCTCTTCCCCTAATCGGAAGCTAATAATTTCCGATACGTGATAATCTTCTTTTATAATATCGAAATCTCCGTCAGCTGGACTATAGCGACCATAATAACCATCTGATCGGTAGCTTGGAGGCCATCCATTTGTTCCTGCAACTTCCCAAACCAAGCACGGTAGCTTTTGCTTATTCATTTCTTGCAGCAATCCAGCATTTCTTGTTTGAATCCACAGTTCTGATGAAGATCCTGTGTATGCACTTATAGCAAAGACTCCCAAATCTTGCTCAACAGTTCCAATAAGAACTCCATGAGAACTTATTGTCCAATAGAGCGTTATGTTCATTACAACTGGGCCATCTTTGCTAACGCCCAAAAACGGGCCAGCAATCTCTGTATCTTCCAAGTTAATGTTATCTACAGAAGTAAAATCTGACTTTGAACCGTTTTTACAAGCATTATATTGTTGCACAACATACTGAGCTGCTTGCTTTTTTAACTCTGGCAGTCTCATAGTATTCAACTTAAAAATCCAGTTATTTATCAGCAAACCACAAATAACAAGAACTACCAATAATGACAGACCTTTTATAAATCTTTTTCTACGCTGCATCATCAGTCACCTCACTTAAGTCTGTAGTTGGCGCTGACACGGGAACAATATTTGGATTTAAGACTTTTCTAGCAATGCCTTTTTGATCAAATTCATACACGACACCGTCTATTCTTGCCTTCTGTCCAACTACCATTGAACCCTTAGGTCCACCGAAAGGAACATTTTTCTCAGTTCTAAAGAAGAGAAAACACCTCGAAATTACTTAACTAAATCTACAACACGCTCAGGATTTGCCATAAAGTCCAAGTGCTCTTCCCCTAATCGGAAGCTAATAATTT
>JABZHU010000035.1:0-12001 GCA_015258705.1 Atopobium sp.
CCATGAAAGGGTGAGCTCGGATGCGCTTTAAACTCTGCCTGAAAAGTGAGCCTAAAAAGCGAGCCTGAAAAGTGCAAAGATTCTGTATTTTGGATACAGATTCTTTGAGGAAATCAGGCAAATCCACAGATTCTTTGATATTTTCAGGCAAATTTTACAGATTCTTTTAAGAAATCAGGCGCGCAACGAGCATATAGCGAGAAGCCCAATCTCCCCACAACATCTGCGCACAAAAATACCCACCAGCAAGCCGATGACCTGCTGGTGGGTACATTTTTAACGCACTAGAAGGCTGAGCTGCAACTCCGCACGGTCGCGCAGCTCAGAGCACCTACAACTTAGTAGTTGAGGGACTGCTCCTCGAAGTATGCCTGTGGGTGACCGCAGACTGGGCAGACCTTTGGTGCAGATGCGCCAACGTGCAGGTGACCGCACTTGAGGCACTTCCAAACCTTGACACCCTCGCGCTCAAAGACCTCACCGGACTCAACGCGCTCAAGAAGCTTCTGATAGCGCTCCTCGTGAGTCTTCTCGATGTTACCGACAAGACGGAACTTAGCAGCGATCTCTGCGAAGCCCTCCTCCTCAGCTACCTTAGCGAAATCAGCGTACATGGTAGTCCACTCGTAGTTCTCACCAGCAGCTGCGTCCTTGAGGTTCTCTGCAGTCTCTGGAATCTTGCCACCGTGGAGATACTTGAACCAAAGCTTAGCGTGAACTTTCTCGTTGCCAGAAGTCTCGGTGAAAATGTTGGAAATCTGCTGGTAACCATCTTTTGCAGCCTGGGAAGCATAGTAGCTGTACTTGTTGGTAGCCTGAGACTCACCAGCAAAAGCTGCCTCGAGGTTCTTCTTTGTCTGAGAATTCTCAAAATCTACTGCCATTTTTTCTCCTCTCCCGCGTTAACGAGTGGCACGTCAACGCATGTTAAGCGCCTGGGTAGCGCTGTGTTACCTGTGGTGAACAAATGCAAATGATAATCATTAGCACTTATGCTCATATACTGACCCCTTCGTCAGCACTATGAATTATAACCATTTAGGGCAACCAATATTCATTATTTTTCTGACAAAAGCCTTCCTTCGCAAGTTCTTCAAGTAAGCCTAGGGTAACCTGCTCATCAAGGGTTTCTCGCCCCGCATTAACCTCAATCTGGCAGAGTTCCTGGTGAAGCGTTTCAAACTCCGCTCCGCCTTCGTCTTTATGGGCGAGAAGGACGCGCAAGAGCTCGGCTCGCTTCTGTCGATGAGATCCCTCAAAGCGCGACTGCTTGACGTGGCTTTTGGACCTTCGCGAAGGGTTGGGAATGGTTTTCTTCAGGTACGCGCCATAGTCGAGAAGGGCGTAGTACCAGCTACGTGGCGTGAGCGCCGCAGTGGCATCGTTCGCGGCGCCGTCGGCGTCCACGGCGTCCTCAACACTCGCAGGGCACGTTAGCTCTACCAGCGGGACAAGTTCGGAGTCTGGCACGCCCTCTGCCTGCGGATACAGCTCGTGCAGGAGGACCGTGCGCACGTTAGTCTCCAGGTAAACACCATGCAGGTTAAACGCAAATGCACGAATACCCGCTGCAGTTGCGGGACCAATGCCCGGAAGCTTTACCAGCTCCTTTGGATCTTGTGGAAAGACTCCGCCGGCCTCAGAAATTGCCTGAGCTGCTCGATGCACGGACAAAGCACGGCGGTTGTAGCCCAGGCCTTGCCACTCCTCAAGCACGTCGGAAGGCGCGGCGGCAGCCAGCGCATCAACCGTTGGAAATCGCTCCAGCCACCTCTGCCAGCGACCATCTACGCGGCTGACCTGCGTCTGCTGAAGCATAACCTCAGAAATCCAGATGGCATACGGGTCATACGTGCGACGCCAAGGCAAATCGCGATACAATTCGCGACCTTTCTTGGCTACAAACTCGACAAATGCACGCAGTTCCGGCGTGAGTTCTGATGCGGGTTCCACTTCGCCACTCATTTTTAAATGTGAGATTTTCTTATCGACCAATATTGAACTCGTAAGGCTTTTTCTCAGCAGAAATAACCTCACCATCAAGCAGGTTATCAAAGGTGCCGGCAGTAATCTCAGCCTCAATAGCGGCAGTGGCATTCTGGATAATCTGCTCATTACGCTGGGCATTCTCATTCTTTACCAGCTGGAACTCGCCCACCATCTCTGGCATAAGACCCTCTACAACAACTTGATGCAAAGTCACGGACGCAAAGAAATTACGCAAGGTTTTCTCGGCGCTGCACCAAAGAGGACCAAAATAGCAGGAATTACGGCGAGGGCAAGGCTCGTTATTTGGGCCTGCCCACTCACAGCTAGAAATAAAAACAGGTCCCTGAACTGCCTCAACAATGTCAAGAACACTTACCTCAGTAGGATCAATGGCCAGCATCATGCCACCGTGAGCGCCGCGCGTGCTGACAATTACGCCCGCGATGACCAGGTCATGCTGGATTGAGCGAGCAAAGGAGTATGGAATATCGTTTTCTTCTGCGGCGTCGCGAACAGAAAGAAGCTTCTTTGGGCTTCTCACCAGCGAAGAAAGCATGCGGATTGCATAGTCAGTTTTGCGCGAAATTTCCATTGGTTCTCCAAGTACCCCCTCTTGTTGTCCACGCGAGGGACTGCTTTACTTACGTATCTGGCTTGTGATCAGGCCAGTCATTGTTACAGGTTGATTCTTGCTATCGGTTCAGATGTTGCTCTTAGTTCAGGTGCTGCTCTTAGTTCAGTCGTTACTCTTAGTTCAATCTTTGCTACCAGTTCAAAATTTTCCAGCCGCGCTTGTTTGCAAGTCTGGCAAGCGTTGGACCAGGGCAAACGGCACACGGTGTTTGAGCTGCAGATAAAAGCGTTGCGTCCGAATAGTGATCGCCGTACGCGTACGCAATCTCCCAGTTGCCCTGGCCAAAACGCTGGTTACACCACTCAGTTGCCGAGACCAGCTTCTGAGCGCCCTCAATCACAGGACCGTCAACCTTGCTGGTATAGTGCCCGTCGGCTCCCACCTGCATCTTTGTGGCGAGAAACGCGTCCACTCCCAGCTTCTGGGCGGCCAATTCCGCGATAGGTTCAAACGTTGCTGAAACCAACAGCACGCAGCAACCCTCTGCCTGCCGACGACGCACCTCTTCCAGCGCCTGAGGGCGATACATCCCCTCAATTACCTCGCGATGAAAATCGTGCATGACAGCATTTGCAAACTCAACGCTATACTGCGTAAGTGCACCAACAACCAGCTCACGCGCCTCTTCCTGCCTTTGAGGAAGATGCAGCTTGTAGCGAGCTCCCCACCACACAAGCTTGAGCGTGCGTGCAATTGAGGACAGATGACGGCGAAGCAAATACGCAGAGAACAAGAGTCCTGACTGTCCAGAAATGACGGTTCCATCAAAATCAAAAACAGCAATTTTCTTGATCAAATCTGAAGTGTGTTCCGTATTGGAAGATTCTGCGGATATGGAACTTACGCTATCGCATTGCGACAGCGCATCCAAAGTATTCTGATTCCGCACAATCCACCTCACTTTACCTCTGCTTTTAAATGTTTCTGTAGCAGAAGCACTTAGACACATTCTGATGTAAAGATAGCACACAATGCTCTATTTTCTGACTTGGTTTCAATAAATTAAAGATGTAATTTAAATCTTTTATGCTGGACTTTTTTGGTAATGAAAAAGCCCTCCGAAGAGGGTTTGAACATGCAATGGCGGGATATGCGGGGCTCGAACCCGCGACCTCCGACGTGACAGGCCGGCGCTCTAACCAGCTGAGCTAATACCCCGGACGCCTTGTTGCGAATTGAAATAATACAGGGAACTTTTATTCTTGTCTAGCGTTATTTCCAACGAATTTAAAAATTTTCTTGAAAATAATCACTTGGCGAGAATATCCGCAGCTCAGAAACATGAACGCCCACTGGAAATCCACAATTTCTTCGCGTTGCTTTTACTGAAGAGCAACGCTGGTGGTATTTCCTGTGGAATCGGTTACCTTAAGCGTAGTTCCGTCAAGCGTAGCTGCGGTGATAGTACCGTTTCCGCCAACAGCCTTACCGTCCTTATCGGCAATAAGGGTTGGAAGCGATCCGTCTACCAGGGCACATGCCACAACATCCCAGCCAGAATCGCGATTCTCTGGAACCAAAATGGTGTCGTTAAAAAGAATCAGGCTGGTAGGAGTTCCCTCAACCTCAAATAGAACACTCTTAGTTCCCGAGTCACTCGTACGAACAACAGCAGTTTTGCCGTCGCTTTGCTTCTCCAGAGAGTACTTCATGCCGTGGAAGGTAACTGAGCCGTCAACTGCCTGCTCGTCCTGCTGCTTCTCGTCGGCATAGGCGGACTGGGTCTGCTTTGGCTGCTGGCTCGCAGATTCACTCTTAGTACTTGTGGCACAGCGCACAATAAAGAACAGAGCAGTAAGCGCAACAATAGCTGCGACCACCAAGATAATGACCGATTTTCTATTTGGAGGTTCTGGCGTGTTATCGGCCTGTCGTGGGCTCTGAGGAATTTGTGCGCCCTGACCAGCACGAAGCGTTGAAATGTTCTTCAAGTCAACCGATGAAACCTCAGGGGTCTTCTCGCCAGATGAACTTGTTCTCATGTGGTTTGCCATGCTTAAACCTCCCGACGTGCCTCAATTGCACGTCCCAATGTTACCTCATCTGCGTACTCAAGGTCTCCGCCTACGGGAAGTCCGCTTGCCAGTCGGGTAACCGTCATTCCAAGCGGATTGATAGTTCTGGAGAGGTACGTTGCGGTTGTTTCTCCCTCAACGTCCGGATTAGTTGCCAGAACTACCTCGGTAACGGTGCCATCGGCCAAGCGGGACAGCAACTCGCGCACGTGGAGCTGCTCGGGACCAATCTTGTCCATGGGCGAGATTACGCCGCCCAGAACGTGGTAGAGGCCGTGAAACGCACCAGTACGCTCGATTGCCGAGACATCCTTAGGCTCGGAGACCACGCAGATTTTACTGCGATCCCTGGAAGAGTCCAGGCAGATGTCGCATTCGTCACGCGTCGCATAGTTGAAGCAGATAGGGCAAAAATGCACCTGCTGCTTAAGCTCCAAGATAGCCTGCGCCAAACGGCGAGCCTCCTCGGAATCAACCTCTAGAAGATGGTAGGCTATGCGCTGAGCAGACTTTGGACCAATTCCTGGTAGACGGCCTAACTCGTCAAGCAAACGCTGCAGCGCGCGACCATCATTTGTGGTATCAAACGCCATGGATTAGAACAGTCCTGGAATATTCAGTCCACCAGTTACTGCGCTCATCTGGGCAGATGCCTGAGACTCTGCAGACTCAAGAGCATCATTTACAGCAGCCAGAATCATGTCCTGGAGCATCTCGATATCTTCAGGATCAATTGCCTCAGGATCAATGGTGATGTTGGTCAAGCGCAGGTCGCCGGATGCGGTTACCTTAACAGCGCCGCCACCAGCACTTGCGGTTGCCTGCATAAGGGAAGCCTTCTGCTGGGCCTCCAGCAGTTGCTCCTGCATTTTGCGAGCCTGAGCCATCATCTGATTGCGGTTCATGCCGCCCATGTTAAATCCACCACGTGCCATATGTTCTCCTATCGTCGTATCTATTTTAGACAAGTTGCGCTTTTTGCGCTGGCGCATGAGGATCCATGCACCAAAGCGTCATATCGCGAGAATATCGCGAGAAGTTCTAGTTATTTGCAGGGTCTACGGGTGTTTCGGCATCCAGCTTCTTCTCTACCGACAAAGAAACCGCTGGTCCAAATACCTTTTCAAGCATGTCTGCCACGCTGTTGAGCTCTGGTGGAAGCGCTGAACGAGCAGCAATATCCTCTGGTGAAGCTGGTACTGGAGCAGGCTTTGGAGCCGGAACTGGTTCGGGTTCAGGCGCAGCGGGTGCAGGCGCTGGTGCGGGTGCAGGCGCTGCAGGTGCAGGCACTGGTGCAACTGGAGCTGCTGACACAGGAGCAGGTGCAACTGAAGCTGGAGCGGCATCTTCAGCGGAATCATCCAAAACCGCAGCTACATCGTCATCACTGTAAGGTACCTGATCGTAGTCAAGAGCCTCAGTAGACGCACTGCCAGACGCAGGCTCATCCCAAGGCATCGGATATGACGCCTCTGACGCTGGTGCAACGGGAGCTGCAGGTGCTGGAGCTGGAGCTGGAGCCGCAGATGCAACGGAAGCCGGAGCTGGAGCTGGAGCCGCAGGTGCAACGGGAGCCGGTGCTGGAGCAGGCGCGGGTGCAGGAGCCGGAGCTGTCTGAGCTGCACGTTTTTCTCGCGAGATTGCCGTTGCAGCGAGGCTCGACTCAACATATTTGATGCGGCGTGGGCCCATGACCTGAGCAACGCACTCTTTTACAAACTCGGAAACTGCTGGCGCGCTGAGCATCCTCATGGCAAACGAGGAGCCCTTGGGTAGCGTAACTACCAGCTCAGAGCCATCGTCCGACTCAAGCGTTGAGCTGACCAGCAGTGCTGCATGAGCGGCGTTCTTAGACGCGCAAACCTTGCCGACTTCTTTCCACTGTCTGACGAGAAGTGCGTCTGATTGGTCAACTTCTTTTGGCGCAGGCGTAGGCGCAGGTTGTGGCGCAGGCGCTGGTTGCGGAGCTGGCGCGGCTGCGGGCGCTGGTGCAGGAGCTGGAGCTGGCGCTGGAGTTGCAACTGGAGCGGAAGCCGCCGCTGGTGCGGGTGCAGGGACGGGAGCCGGCGCGGCAACAGGAGCTGGCTGCGGCGCCGGAGCCGAGACAGGTGCGGGAGCTGCGAGTTTCTCGCCAGCAGGAACAGCAACAACACCGTTTGCAAGCTGCTGCTCAAGAACTGCTACCCTATCGGCCAGTGCTTCCAATGAAAGCTCCGTGTTAGGACGCGCCAGCTTAGTGAATGCAACCTCCAGGACAAGTCGCTGGTTAACGGCGGTACGCATCTGATTTGCAGCGTCGCCCAGAACAGTCAGGACTCTGGAGAGCCTATCAACCGAACCAAATGCCTGAGCTTCTTTGGTAAGCTGCTCGGTCGAAGCGGTGGAATTTGCCAGCGCAGGAGAATCAACGCCTACAGCTGCGGCAATGTAGAGATCCCTTACGTGAACGGCAAGCTCACGCGTGAACTGCAGCAGATCTTTGCCACCTTCAAACAGCGTATTTACCGTGGTAAAAAGCGAAGAAATGTCGCGCTGAGCCAGAGCCATCGCAGCATTGTTAATAAGAGAGCCGGACGACTGACCCAAAACGTCGCGAACCGTCTGCTCAGAAATAACGCCGCCGCCATAAACGGAAAGCTGTTCAAGAGAAGAGAGGGCGTCACGCATGCCGCCGCGTGCATGACGAACAATAAGGTCAATAGCTGCGTCTTCGTAGGTAAAGCCTTCGTTTTTGCAGACGTTGACCAGGTGCTCCGCCATCTCGTCAGCAGCAATGGAACGGAAGTCAAAGCGCTGCACGCGGGACAGAATAGTTGCAAGAATTTTCTGAGGGTCGGTGGTACACATGATAAACGTCACATGCGAAGGAGGCTCCTCCAACGTCTTGAGCAGTGCGTTAAACGCCGCCGAGGTAAGCATGTGCACCTCATCGATGATGTAGACCTTGCCCTTGCCACGCACGGGAGCGTAACTAGCGCGAGAAATAATCTCTTCTCGCACGTTATCAACGCCGGTGTTAGAGGCGGCGTCAATCTCAAAGACATCTGGATGCTGACCTGCAGCAATCAACTGGCAGTCCTCGCAAGTGCCGTCGGGCAGATGACCAGGCGCCTCGTGACAAAGGATAGCTTTTGCCAGCAGGCGAGCCATAGTGGTCTTACCTGTGCCGCGAGGTCCGCAGAACAGGTATGCGTGGCTGAGCTTTTGCTCCAAGACCGCTCGCTCAAGGGTGCCGACCACATGCTTCTGGCCAACTACCTGCTCAAACGTTTGCGGGCGATACTTTGTATACAGTGATTCCATTCGTCCTCCGACGGCAGATTTTTCACTTTCAAGTATACCCTCTGAGCTAAGAGGGTTTCTCGCCAAACAAAAACGGGGCAGCCGAAGCCACCCCGATTCTGTACTCTGCGGTCTTTGCGCGAGCAAATACCTGCTACTCTGCAGCCTCTTCGGTTGCAGGTGCCTCGGCCTCAGCCTCAGCCTCTGGCTCTGCAGCTGGTGCGTTCTTTGCGAACTCAGCAGCACGCTTTGCCTTCTCAGCAGCCTTAGCCTCAGCAGCAGCCTTACGAGCAGCCTCCTGCTCAGCAGCCTTAGCAGCCTTTGCCTCCTTGGCAGCCTTAGCAGCCTCGAGAGCAGCGTTTGCTGCGCCACCGAACTTGTCGGCGAAGCGCTGGACACGTCCACCAGTATCGACAAGCTTCTGCTGACCCGTATAGAATGGGTGGCACTTGTCGCAGAGGTCAAGACGCATCTCTGGAACAGTTGCGTGTGTGGTCCAGGTGTTTCCGCAGGTGCAGCGAACGGTGCACTCTACGTACTCTGGATGAATACCTTGCTTCATGCAGGACTCCTTACATCGGCCCTGGTTTCCGACCAGAGCAGGGGTGTCTTTATGAGCACGTGCTCAATCAAGACAATAAGCTGAAAAAGTATAGCAGAACAACCCTTCTGTTGCTAGAAGTACTTGGCGAGAAATTCACATTTTGTTCAGACAATTCTTGTGCGCGACAACTGTGCGACAGCTGCGCAACAACTGCAAAACAACTTTTTTCTTACTCACGACAACTTTAGAGATACGCCCAATGGGTTAAAATCCAATACGTCATAAAAAAGCTGGTCTACAGCCCTCGGAGGCATAATGTTTTTATCGATTGATGTGGGTAACACGCAAACTGCCATTGGTTTATTTGACAGCGAAGGCACTATGGTGCGCGGCTGGAGAATGCCTACTGATCAAAGCGACACCTCCGATATTTTGCACGGTCGTCTCTTCACGTTCTTCCAGAAAGATGGACTGAGTCTAGACGACGTTGAGGCGGGTGGACTTTCGTGCGTGGTTCCTGTTATCACACGTGCTTGGCAGCGCTGCTTTGAGCTGCTGCTTAACAAGCCGCTAACCCGCATTAACGCGCTTTCCACAGATAAGATTCGCTTCAATATCCCCCACCCCGAGCTTGTGGGTGCCGACCGCGTAGCAAATTCCGTTGCCGCAACTGAGCGCTATGGCTATCCAGTTATTGTGGTTGATTTTGGCACCGCAACCAATTTGGACGTTGTTGATAAGGACGGCGTATTCCGCGGAGGCGCTATTTCACCAGGTATTATGATCTCTGCAAACGCTCTGTTTGCGCGCGCAGCTAAGCTCTCTAGCATTCCTATCAAGGCTCCCGAGACCGTCTTGGGCAACACTACAGAAAGCGCTGTTCAGGCAGGTATTGTAGTAGGCGCAGCTGCTCAGGCAGAGGGTCTGGTTGCCAGAACACTCAAAGAGCCTGGTATTGAAGGCGCAACCGTTATTGCAACGGGTGGCCTGGCAAATACCGTCAGCGAAGCAACAGATGTCTTTGACGTGGTTGATCCGCAGCTTACTATGCGTGGCATTTATCTGATTTGGAAGCAGTCCACTCAAGCCGCTGAGTAGCTGACGCCGCAGCCGCGTTGCCGCAGCTAAACCAGCAGTTAAACCGCTGGCACAACAGAAGCTTCGTCCTCACTTACAAGGATTTCTTTACCGTCCTGGTCAACAAGGATGGCATGACCCCACACGTCAATGCCGCCAAATCGAGCGGTCAGCGCAACGTTACCACTGGGGTATACCTTATTGACCTGCTGTCCAAGCAGAGGAACCATATCAAAGTAGTCGCTCAGAATGAGTGCGATTGGCCCCGCAAAGCTCCTTGCGTGTTTAACCTGCTGCTCCCAAACGCTTACACTCTGAACCACCAGCTCAGAGACCTTATTAGCGAGAAGCTCTGTGTTGTCCGCAACGTCAAACGCTGAGCTCAGCGTCTTGACGTCTGCGACAACACTCACTACAGCAAACATGCCCTCTTGATAGCCAGCAGTAGCCTTGATTGAGGCAACGACCTGGTCTTTATAGCAGATATCGTAAGGCCAACGGATACCAAAGCCCTCATCTTTTGCACGCAAGAACTGGCAGAGCCCCAGCGCTACAACGTATGGAACGGCAGGTACATACGGCATCGAGACACCAAGACGAACAACAGTTGCAACCTCAAAGGGTTTCTCGCCAGATGACGGGTGCGCTGATGCCGGCGCGCAAGCCGATTTGCGGCACTCATCCTGACCAGATGCAGCACATTCCTGCACGTCAGAGACGCGGAACACAAACTCGCCCGTTTGGGCACCACCTCGTGCCAGTTCCAAAGCTTCTTGTGCTACTCCCACGTAATGACTCCCAAGTCCTCAGTTACGTGACCAACACGCTGGTCAGGAGGGGCAATCTCCACACCTCCGTGCGAGAAGAAGCGCACCGGATCATGCATCAGGTCCTCCATAGGCACAAGCACGTAATCGCGCTCGCCCATGCGTGGATGAGGCAAAGTGAGGTGTTTACCTGCGTGTTGTTCGCCCTCAACCCACAGAAGGTCACAGTCGATAGTGCGAGGTCCATGGCCCTCCTCGCCTTTCTTGCGTGTGCGGTTGAGAGCGTTCTCTACCTCAAGCAACTTATCCATCAGCACCAGCGGATGGAGCTCAGTTCTAATCTCGGCAACAGCGTTTACCACGGGCGTAGCAATGCCATATGCAGGCTCAGTTTCGTAGGCGTGGCTGAGAGAAACAACGCAAGTCAGCGGAATCTCATCAATAAGCTGCGTTGCACGGGCCAGATAACCCACGCGGTCGCCTACGTTGGAGCCAAGCGCCACAAATCCCTGGCGAGGGTCGCGCTCGGTCATGGCCCAGTAGGCATTGATGGCCTGAGCAGTTCCTGCAACGTCGTGAACGCGCAGGATACGGGCACCGTTGGTGATAGCGGCAATGCAAATTGCATGCGTAGCTGCATCGCGCTGCGTAGCCTCAGTTACGCCAGAAACAGCGCCGACAAAGCGCTTTCTGGACACGGCACAGAGCAGCGGATATCCCATAGAAACCATCGAACGAGTAGCACGCTGAATAACAACGTCCTCGTCAGCAAACTTGTCAAAACCTGGACCTGGGTCAATGCAGATGCGGTCCTTGGAAACGCCAGCACGCATAAGACCGCGAGCCTGGTCGCCCAAAAAGCCCATAATCTGGCGCATGATAGGTGCCTCTTCGGGCAAGGTAAAACGGCGCTGCGAGCTCAGCGTGCGTGTCTCGGCTCCTGTAGCTGCGGCTCGAGCAGCTGTGCTACCAGTAGGGCGAGAAGGGCGCATGTCGTCAAGCTGAACCTGCTTGCGCTCAACACGAGCTCCAAGGCCGTCTTTATTCCAATGCATCACAATGCAGCCGCAGTCAGACTCCGCAGCTACGGCAACCATTTCTGGATCGGTGAAGCCGGAAACGTCGTTGATGATTGATGCTCCAAGGCGGACGCACATCTTTGCTACCTCGGCGTGACGTGTGTCGATGGAGACAATTGCTCCAGCAGCTACCAACGCGCGCACCACAGGTACTACGCGCTCAGCCTCTTCTGTAGGCAGAACAGGCGTGTGACCTGGGCGAGTAGACTCTCCCCCAACGTCAATGATGTCAGCGCCCTCATCCAACATCTGCAATCCACGAGCAATTGCAGCATCTGGATCAAAGTTCTTTCCGCCATCAGAGAACGAGTCTGGAGTGACGTTGAGAACGCCCATAATCCTAGGACGCGCCAACGAGATAGTGTGAGTTCCACATTGCCAGGTGTTGTAGCTTTGACGAAGCATGAATCCTCCTTGCCAGCTATGAATGTTTCTATTGTAGCGGTATTGGTGGCTACTAGTCGTATACCATGGATTTATTGAAAGTTTATTGCCGCAAACGCACCGCTTGGCGCCGTAACTGGAGCGTGGAACGCGCGTCACTCGCGGCTACTGTGATACGAATCCACTGCGACCTAAACCACCAGGTCGTAGTATGAAAGAGGAGTTATGAG
>JABZHU010000036.1:0-11841 GCA_015258705.1 Atopobium sp.
GCACTTCTTTTAAACACCTGAAATGCTTGCTTACACCACTTTTCGGGACACGACCTTTAATAAATCTAAAAGAGGTATCTATCTCGCACTTTTAGTGCTTAACTACAATAACAATGATGGTCATACGTATCGCCTCCCCCTCTCTTTGATGATTACATCATCTCGAAAGAAGAGGAGGCTATCCATAACATCTCGTGACAATTCTTGTATTACCTCAAATGTTAAGTATCCATGCAAAGCATCAAAATAATAAGCATAGCATGTAAAAATTTTAACTTTTGGTAATGAAAAATGTAGGCTGACTTGCTCACTGTCTCTGAGCGCTTAGACTTGGTTTTAAGCACCTAGGTTTAATTTTGAGTGCTTAGATTCTCTTCAACAAAAGCGCGCACCATTTCCGCATTATCATGTTGGCCGATTAGTTCCATATACGGAATAATCGTCTGCATTATTGAGCGTGCCTTCTCAATATTTCCGTTCCGAAATTCAGATCGACCAATCAAATAAAAAATCACGGGTAAAAGTATCTGTTCATGACTTTCAATACTCAAATCTCTTGCCAGATACGCATGCTGAGCAGCTTCTTCAAACCTTCCCTCAAGATCCAAGCAGGAAGATATATTAACTTCAAGGTTGATGCGGACAATCGTAAAGTCATTGCTGCTTGATTGCTGATCGGAAAGGTTTCTTGCAAGTTCTTCTCCCACTCGAATAGCCTCAATACGAGCTTCCTTTTGCTGAAGTGCCACAACCATCAAACCGATTATTTCAGCTTCAATAGGAGATAAAAGTTCATGTCGAAAATCAGATAGGTCAATATGAGGCTTTGTAAGCTCCAAAGCCTCACGTAACTTGACGTATGAATCTTCAGGATCTTTGTTCTGCTTGAGTTGTGCGGCTGCCTGTATAAGTAAAACTGACTGCCGCTCCAATGCATGAGATGCATCATTTTCACTCAAGCCCTCCAGCAAGGATAGGCCTTGTTGGATTTTACCTGCTTCTATAAGCAGACTTGCTCGTCTTGTAATCTCATTAAAGCTACGTTGGCAATCACTTTGATAAAAAACGTCACAAAGCTGATAGGTACTCGCCCCAAGTCTACTCAACAATGCGTCGAGAATTACCTTGGAGGGCATCTGGCGGCCATTTTCAATTCTTGAAAGAGAAACCGGGGAGCAAATACCCTCTGCAAGCTGCTCCTGCGTCAATCCCTTACTATGACGAAGAGAATAAATAGTCTCTCCTAAAGAGTTTCCTTTCAAATTTCATCCCGTCTTTAATCGCTTGCACCATCAAAATATGACAAAGCCTACGAAAGCAGGAACTCCCTGACGCGAGCGGCAATACCTTCAGCGTCCAAGCCAAAGTGCGAGAGCAGCACGTCGCCAGGAGCGGACGTGCCAAAAGTGCGCATACCAGCAAAGCGCATTGGCGTGGGCAGCTGCTCGGCCAGAAGCTCGGCAACTGCAGCTCCAAGGCCTGTTGCCACGTTGTGCTCCTCAACGGTTACTACATGACGGGTCTTCTCGGCAGATGCCAAAATGACTTCCTCATCCAAAGGCTTGATAGAGAACACGTCAATGACCTCGGCAGAAATCTTTTCCTCTGCCAGCAAATCTGCAGCGGCAAGTGCCTGAGCAACCTCAACACCGCAGGCAGCAATGGTAACATCGGTGCCTTCACGCAGAACATTTGCAAAAGGCAGGCCACCCTTGAAGGACTCGTCGTAAATGTCGGCAACCTTGTGACGACCCATGCGCACGTAGAAGGGACCGTCAGCCTCAGCAGCAAGCCTGAGCGCCGCCTTAGTAGCGTTGTAATCTGCAGGAACAAGCACGCGCATCTGAGGGAGAGCGCGCATCATGCCAATGTCCTCAAGGGACTGGTGAGTAGCACCGTCCTCTCCTACTGTAATGCCTGCGTGCGTAGGACAAATCTTCACGTTAAGACCAGAGTCGCAAACGGTGTTTCTGATCTGGTCGTAAGCGCGTCCGGTTGCAAACACGGCAAACGAGCCGGTAAACACAGTACGTCCTGTAAGCGCCAGTCCTGACGCAACGCCCACCATGTTTTGCTCAGCAATTCCCACGTCGACCATGCGCTGTGGGAAAGCCTTCTGGAGGTCGGCAAGTTTAGTGGAGCCAGCAAGGTCTGCGTCAACAGCAACAATGTCGTGACCCTCGTTTACCAGCTCAACAAGAGTCTGACCATATGCCTCACGAGTTGCTCTAGACA
This sequence comes from Atopobium sp., assembly GCA_015258705.1. Classification (GTDB taxonomy): domain Bacteria; phylum Actinomycetota; class Coriobacteriia; order Coriobacteriales; family Atopobiaceae; genus Lancefieldella. The sequence continues at coordinate 2,236 of JABZHU010000036.1, forward strand.
TTGGCAACCTCCTTACCTTCACCCTGAAGATCAATCAAAAGAAGCTCTCTTGCTGCATCAAGTTCTTCTCGCGCAAGGTCGGCCTGCTCGGCCGAAGGAGCGTTTCCGTGCCAGGAAGCCTTGTCCTCCATAAACGAGACGCCCTTGCCCTTGACAGTCTGGCAAATAACCACGGTAGGTGCGGTGTTTCCTGCTTCGCGACCATCTCGTGCGGCGAGAAGGGCCTTGCGCACCTCGGTGACCTCGTGACCGTCAACGCGCAGTACGTTCCAGCCAAAGGAACGGAACTTCTCGTCAATATCGCCAAGAGAGCACACGTCGGTTACGTGGCCGTCAATCTGCAGGTTGTTGAGGTCCACAATGGCAATGAGGTTGTCCAACTTCTGGTGAGCCGCAAACATGCATGCCTCCCAGTTAGAGCCCTCCTGCAGCTCTCCGTCGCCCAGAAGGACAAATACCTTCTTGGCGCGCTCGCCGCTTGCAAGAGCGTCCATAGAAAGTCCCAGAGCGCATCCTGCCGCTACCGAGAGACCCTGACCAAGAGAGCCAGAGCAAACCTCAATACCAGGACATGCGTGGCAGTCTGGATGACCCTGCAGTCGGCTACCAAGCTGACGGAGGGTAACCATATCCTCGTCATGGAGCCAGTCAAGCAGGTGGTACGCAGCATACAGCACAGGAGCCACGTGACCCTTGGACAGGAAGAACCTATCTTCGGTGTGGTCCTCTGGGTTGTTGTGGTTGTACTTCATAACTCCCGAGAAGAACAGTGTAGCCACAATGTCTGCCGCACTGAGAGAGCCGCCGGGATGACCTGACTTGCTTTTCTCGAGCATGTCAATGACATCGCGCCTCAGCGTATTAGCTGCAAGCTTGAGCTCATCATCGGTGAGGTTGCGCTCGGGTAATGCAGATGTTCCCATTCTCATCCTCTCAAAACAAGTACGCCCAACATAAGCTGGGCGTACCACAATCACTATTTATTGCTGAGCCTTAACCTTTTCCCAGTCTGCCTCAAAAGACTTAAGACCGGCGTCGGTCAGAGGGTGCTTCAGACACTTCTTCAAAGCTCCAAATGGAACGGTTGCAATGTCAGCACCAAGCAGAGCTGCCTGTGTTACGTGGTTTGGCGTACGGACAGAAGCCGTAATAATCTCTACGGTGTGATCAACATTTTTATCCCATGCATAGTTCTCAATGCAAGAAACAACGGTTCCCAGCTGTTCAATGCCGTCCTCACCGATGTCATCAAAGCGACCAACAAATGGAGAAATATAACGAGCACCAGCATTTGCCGCAAGAAGAGCCTGAGGTGCCGAGAAAATCAGTGTCATGTTGACGCGAATTCCCTCAGAAGCCAGCTGATGGGTAGCAGCAAGGCTCTCTGCGCAGATAGGAAGCTTAACAACAATATTTGGAGCAAGAGAAGCCAGGTGACGACCCTCTTCAATCATGCCCTCAGTTGTTGTTGCTGTTGACTCAGCAGATACAGGAAGTCCCTCGCAAAGCTGAGCAATCTTGACCATATGAGACTCAAAGTCGGCTAGCTTTCCGCCGATCTTTGCATACAGCGATGGGTTGGTAGTAACACCTGCTAAACAGCCCCAGCTAAGAGCCTCAGAAATCTCATCGATATCTGCCGTGTCAATAAAGAACTTCATGTGTAATCCTTTCCTGTACAAACCTAAACGAGTTTGGAAACGTACGTCGTACTAAGAAAGAGCTCATCCACATTGTACAGATTCTTATGTACCGTCTGTGGCGAGAAACCCAAAACAAGTGCAAAAAGGCCGTTTACCCCTCAAACGCCTTATCAATTTTGCTGCGAACGTAGGTGGAAGCAAAGACAAGATCTTCTTTCCAGTTCTCGTTGCCGGTGTACCACATCTCTGCAACAAAGCGCCTGACGCCCTGAGGAACAAGCTGCGACAGAGCTCCCTCGTAGTCTGTGGTGCCGGTAGAGAATGGAATCTCGCGATACGCACCAGCAACAGTCTCTTTGAGGTGAGCTGCAAAGATATGACCTGCACCAAGAGCAATATCGTCAGCAACGGTGTTGCCGTAAATAAACGATGCATTGGTGAGGTTACCAGCGTCGGGATACACACCAAGGTAAGGGCTGTTGATAAGGTTTACGTAGTGCATGGCCTTCTCGACCGTATCCATAAAAGGAGTCTCCATGGTCTCAAAACCCATAACAATGCCTGCCTCAGCAGCCATTTCTACAGCCTTTGCCAGGTTTTCCTCAAAGTACTTGCGGGTATCCTCTGCGCCATCCTCGTAGTACACGTCATAACCAGCAAGCTGAATGGTATGAAGTCCCAGATCACCTGCAAGATCAAGTGCCTTCTGCATAATCTCAAGGCCACGCTCACGAGTAGCCTGATCGCGAGAACCAAAAGGATACTTACGGTGACCAGAAAGGCACATAGAGCCCAGGCGAACGCCAGAGTTTACCATTGCCTGACGAACTGCTGCACGCTCCTCACCAGTCCACTCAAGGCGAGAAAGACGAGCGTCAGACTCATCAACGGAGATCTCAACATAATCAAAGCCAGACTCTCCTGCTACGCTGAGGCGCTCTTCCCAAGAAAGATCAGTTGGAGTGGCCTTCTCGTAAAGTCCTAGCTGATACTTGGACATATGTTCTCCTTTTAAAAACAGGCGGCCTTATAAAAGACCGCCTGACTGAAACAGATTCTACTCACTGAACAGGCTTTAGTGATTACCCTGTCCGTAGTAGGCATTTGGACCATGCTTGCGCATGTAGTGCTTGTCCTGAAGGTACTGAGGTGCCTCCTGAACCTTAGGGTTATTGAGCTCGGTGAGTGTTGCCATCTTTGCAACCTCCTCAATAACTACTGCGTGATACACAGCAGCCATTGCGTCTTTACCCCAAGAGAAAGGTCCGTGGTTGTGAAGGAGCGTTCCTGGAACCGCAATGGGGTCCAAGTTAGCAAAGCCCTCAACAATAACGTTTCCGGTCTCAAGCTCATAGGCACTTTCTACCTCGTCCTTGGTAAGGCTGCGCACGCAAGGAATATCTCCGTAGAAATAGTCTGCGTGTGTGGTTCCATAGCAAGGAATAGAGCGTCCTGCCTGTGCCCAAGAAACAGCGTGGGTTGAGTGAGTGTGAACAATTCCGCCGATCTTATCGCCCCATACACGATACAAGCATGCATGAGTTGGAGTATCGGAAGATGGGTTCATCTCACCCTCAACAACGTTGCCGTCAAGGTCGCAGATGACCAGATTCTCTGGGCTCAGCTCCTCATAGGAGACGCCCGATGGCTTGATAACAAACAAGCCGCGCTCACGGTCAAGTCCAGAAGCATTTCCCCAGGTAAAGACTACCAGGCCATGCTTTGGTAGGTCCATGTTTGCTTCATACACTTCATCGCGAAGCTCTTTAAGCATCATAGAGGCTGCCCCTTAGAGAACACTACGGAATGGAACGTTTGGCTCGTGATCGAAGCAATCATGGAAGCCACGGTCGTGATGGTAAGCAAAGCGATCCTTATCCTGTGGATAGGTGTAGTGGCCGCCGACCTCCCAGAAGAATGGGTGGAACTTGTAGTCAAGGCGATCCTTACGCATGTCCCAGAGAACTTTGATCTCCTGGACGTCTGCCTGGAAGTTAGTCCAAACATCGTGGTGAATTGGGATAACAACCTTGGACTGAAGAGCCTCAGCCATGCGGAGCATATCGGTTGCTTCCATCTTGTCCTGGATACCAATTGGGTTGCAGCCAAAAGCGCCAAAGCAGACATCTACGCCGCCAAACTCCTGAGCGATGTCTTTGCCGTGCTTAGCAAAGTAAATGGAGTAGTGAGAGTCACCGGAGTGATAGATGTTTCCACCAGGGGTGACAAAGAGGTAGTTAACTGCCTTCTCATCCATGTCCATTGGGCACTTACCCCAGAGGTCAGGACGGTTCTCGGAAGTATCAGTAGTGGTAACGATGATGGTACGGTCAAAGGAATCGTATGCAACGATCTCCATGTCCTTAACCTTGATACGGTCGCCAGGCTTAACAACAATGCACTGCTCGCGTGGAACGCCCCAGCCAACCCAAATGTCAACTGCATCCTTAGGACCAATAAAGGGAACTGGGATCTCTTTGCCATTCTCGTCAGTAGTGGTCATGTTGTTGTTAACAACGTGAGCTGCAAGCTCCTTGGACATGTGGTCCTGGTGAATGTGAGTTACCACAACAGCGTCAAGGTTCTTGATAGCAAATGGATCAATGACAAAGGGAACGTTACGCAGGTTTGGCTGCATCTTACGAACGCCAGCCATGTTTGCCATCTGGTGACCCGGCTTCATGAGGCCGTCACCGTGGGTGCGCTTACCATTGCCTGCCCAGAAGTCGACAGCAACGTTTGCTCCACCAGGAGTCTTAAACCAAATACCAACGCAGCCGAGCCACCACATCTCAACCTGGCCTGGCTCTACTACGGCATTGTCAATCTCTTCGTTGAGCCAAGTTCCCCACTCAGGGAAGGTGCTCATAATCCAACTGTCGCGTGTGACGTTTTTCAGATCTGCCATAACGCGCTCCTTTCTAAAAAACATAGGACTAGTACTTTGATGCATATGCAGGTAATTTGAGCGGCGCTCAGGACTTTGCCTGCATGCTCAGAAGCTCATCCTGAGCGCTCGCTACAAAACGCAGCCCTACTCCACTACTTTGTAGAGAGCCAGCTGGTCTGTCTCACGATATGCAGCAACAATGTAATCGCTGCCGTCATGCCTATACACCATGCAGTTTGCTGGTCCGAGGTCGTGGTCGATAACGTCTACGGTGTACTCACCGTCAACGTATCTAGCAAGCAACAAATCGCGACCATCTTTACGGTTGCCAATGACTGCGCACTTCTCGCCATTAAGGTCTGCTGCCCAAAGCGCGTGAAGGAAGCTGCGCTTCTGTGGGTCGCACCAAACCTGCTCATAGCGATCGCGAGTCTGGCCCTCATGCCAAATTGCCAGCGTGTCACCGTGGAACTTGGAGAAAGTAAGAATCTCCAGCTTGCCATCGCCGTCAAAGTCTGTAGCAACAATATCGCTTGTTGGCTGGACCAGAAGGCAGGTGACATCCCAAGCACCTTGAGGGGTGGTTGGTGGCACATATCTAAACACGCCTGCGGCGGTTGAGATCAAAGCATACGATTTATCAGGTGCAGTCCAGAAACCGTGGTTCTGAACCTGATAATTTGCAACACAAGTCAGCTTAAGCTGGTTGTCTGCCGTGTACTGCTCAAGGTTATCGCTCAAAGGAGCGGCCCAAACAGCACCTGGAGTGCGCCAATCATCCTTGACGCCGGTCTCAGCTCCACCCTTGATAGAGCAAGCAAGAACCCAAAGCTGACCGTCAGCAGCCTTCAAGATGCCAAAACGGTGAACATAAGGGAGGTCACAGAGAATCTGCTCAGACCAAGAACCGTCTGCCTGCTTGGTATAGGATGCAATTGCCGCGTCGTCTCCACCAAAGTTTGGCGAGAAGAACTTGCGAGTTGCGAGGAACTGATCTTTCCTGCCAGGGACCTGTGTAATGGTCATGACGCCGCCAGGGCCTGGAGCAACAGTCTCCAGAGGCTCACCATCAAGCGTAAAGCGACGGATTGGACCGTCCTTCTCGACAGCAGCTAAAAAGCTTGGTGTGTCTTCTCCCTCAAACATGCCAAGCGCATAGCACTTAGGCATCTCGGCAAGAATTTTCTTTTCAAAAGTCATTAAAGTGCTCGATTCTTTAGAAACCTAACTATGCGGAAAACTTCTCTGCAGCGCCGGTTTCCTTGAGCTTCTCTTCCATCTCTGCATCAGAAAGAACGTTACGCAGACCAATGACGGTAACGCCAGCCTTAGCAGCATCTTCATACATGTTCAGGAAGTTAAGTGGTGCAAAAACAATGTCATACTGACGAGCAGAGCTTACGCCCTCAGAAAGTGCGCAGTGGTGAATCTTATCGACGCCCATGTTGAGCTTCTGAGTGACGCGCTCAGCGGTCATCTTCATCATCAGGGAGGTACCTGCGCCGTTTGCACATGCGACCAAAATCTTTGCGTTCATGTTGACTCCTTCGATCAAACAAACTGATTACGGACACATTGTGTTTGTACCCATTTGGGCACCATGCTGATCGCTTTTAAGGCAAATACCGCATCAAACAATGTGCCGAGTATTACTAATAACCCTGAGCAGATGGGGGTCTGCTCAGGGTAGGAAGAAAGAGGGCTACTTGCTTTCCGCACTAGCTGCGGCGGCCTTCTGTGCACGGATTTCCTTGCACTTCTGGTAATCCTCAACCTCCATGAAGTACGTGTCTTTGTTTGCACGGTACTGGAGCTGTGGGATTGCGATAAGACCGATGACAACAATTGCGAGACCTGCGTAGGACAGGAACTTCATGAGGCCGGTCATGATTGGCCAGACAACTGCCCAGTCCCACATACCAAGGTATCCACCGTATGCAGCCATGCCAACCCAGCCAGCGATAAGAGCTGAACCAAAGACCTGGAGAAGACCAGAGATGAAAGGCATGATAAGAACTGCGCGGAGACCGCCCTTGTTGTTTGCGTAAACGCCGATAGTAGCGTTATCGAAGAACAGTGGAACAAAGCCTGCGATAACAACAACTGGGGACTTCAGAAGCAGCAGAGCTGCGATTGCCAGGAACTGGCCTGCTGCACCCATGAGGAAGCCGAGGGTAACTGCGTTTGGAGAACCAAAGCCGTAGGTAACTGCGCAGTCAACGCCTGGGACGGAACCCTTGAGGAGCTTGTTAGAAATACCCTGGAAGGAGTTGGTGAGCTCGGTAACGAAGGTACGAACACCAAGCTGCAGGATGGAGAGGTAAACAGCAAACTGGAAGGAAGTGGTCATGATGTAGAAGAAGAAATCCTGACCTGGCTTCATGAACTTGTTCTCAAGCAGGAAGTCCTGGCCAAGAACAGCAAGGATGACACCAAAGAATGCTGTCATGAGAATTGCAGTTGCAACGAGGTTCTCGTTGAAGATCTTAAGGAAGCCTGGAAGCTCGATATCCTCAATACGCTTGGACTCCTTCTTGGAGTGCTTGGCGAGCCACTCAGAAGCCTTGGATGCGCAATAGACGCCAAACATCTGCTGGTGAGCAACGGTAAGACCAGCGCCATCAGTGAGGTCCTGGGTAGGTCCAATACAAAGGTTGGAGCCAACTGCCCAGTAAAGGCCGAGAAGAACAGTCATAACTGCAAGGATGGTAACGTCGTTAAGCTGTGGGAAGCAGAAGAGGATAAGCCAAAATGCAGTTGCTGCCTGCTGAACCTGAACGTGACCAGTAGTAAAGATTGCGCGAAGCTTAGTCTGCTTCTTAAAAGCAACCAGAACAATGTTCAGAATGAAAGCGAAGAGCAGAAGAAGCATAACGGAGGAGAAGGAACGACCTGCGATAAACTCAGGAGCGTTAGATGCCTCCATGCCTGCCTGTACTGCGTTCTGGCCAAAGTATGGGTCAATGACCATTGCAGAAAGGTTGAAGCGAGCCTCAAGTCCAACAAGGACTGGACGGAATGCAGTTACCAGGCCGCCGGAACCAACCAAGAGAATCTGATAACCAATGACTGCCTTAAGGAAGCCAGCGAGTACGTCGTACCACTTCTTCTTGAGAAGAATGTAGCCGATAGCAACAATCAAACCGATGAAATAGGCTGGCTGAGTCAAGAAGTTGCTCGCAAACCATTTCCAAATACCAAGAACAATATCCATTGATACCCCTTTCAAAGGGTCCTACATACGTACCTTCTGCAGCCCACACTACAAAAGGAAATCCTCAATTACGTGCCCAAACGGGCGTGCTTACTCGGAGATAAGCTCGTCAATCTCCAAGAGCTCTTCTGGAGACTGAATATTCTTCAGACGCTCAAGGACCTCCTCGTTCATAAGAACCTGAACGAGCATCTGCATATTCTTGAGGTGAGCATCCTGATCAGTAGCGCTCAGAGTGAAGAAAGTCTTAACCTGCTTCTCGTCGTCGCCATCCTCAAAATTGACAGGAACATCAGAGTGCATAAAGCCAATAGCAGTCTTTCCATTAGAGCCAATACGAGCAGTTGAGTGTGGCATTGCAACGTTTGGAACGATAACAATGTATGGACCAAACTTCTTTACGCACTCAATAATGTCGTCTGCATACTCTGAATTGACTGTTCCGTCAGCCTCCAGTGGTTTGCAGCACTCTCTAATAGACTCTTCCCATGTCATGGGGGTCTTCACGAAAGCATAGTGATTCTGCTCGTAGATATCGCGAAGTAGCATGCGATTCACTCCTCTCCAGTAGCCTACTGTGAATCTTTTCCTTGTGTTGGACTATAGCAAGAGCACACAAGAACACATCGCTTAATGACAAAAACTTGAATTTTCTGAACGCTTCAACAATTAGATAAATAATTTATATGACATTTGTCTTATCATATAACAAATTTCCCTATTTGTTGAACGTTTAGAACGTTTTATCAATCGAATCGATAATGTTAGTATAGCCAAAGTTAAGAGTTAAGCAATACTTATCTATGCCCACTTTAGAGATTTACGTCATAAAAACCGTTGACCGCTAAATAATATCCGTTTAAGTATTCAAAACGTTCATTGAATAAGCTAAGATACACTCAGTTCTACAGAAAAGCGTCTACACAATTGTTCGACAACCGTTCAAAAGGTGTTATCAATTTGTACGTTGTTTTTCACAGAACTGAATCAGTTAAATGTAATTCTACAGGTTTATCAGCAGTTGAGTTCTATTGGGGGATTCATGGCCACAAGCCGTTCATTTGTAGCATCACGCAGAAGCTCAATCATGAGCCTTCTTGAACAATACCGCCAGGTTTCCGTTAGCGATCTTGCCGATAGATTTGAAGTTTCTTCGCTAACCATCCGCCGCGATCTTGACGAACTCGAAGCTCAAGGCCTCATTTCCCGAAGCTATGGCATGGCCACGCTGCTTGATCCACTCTCAACAGGGCTCAGTTCTAACCAGGTAACCGCAAAGTTCAAGCTTGCCCAGGCAGCTTCCAAGTTGATTAAAGATGGCGACACGGTCTTCATTAACACCAGCTCAACTGCTATAAAAGTCCTGGAATTCATCACCGCCGAGACCATCACAGTTGTTACCAATAACGGTAGCGTTCTGGCCGCTGACTATCCCCCATCGATGACCGTTTTGGTCACGGGTGGAGAAGTTCGACCAGCTAAGAAGTCAATGACCGGCGATTTTGCGCTTGCTTCAATCAACCAGATTCGCGCCGCGAAGTGCATCTTGGGATGCTCGGGAATTTCCGCTGAGCGTGGCCTTACCACGCTGGTTTCAAACGAGATGCGCGTGAACTCGCTGATGCTTAAGCACTCTGAGCAGCACATTGTCTTGGCCGATGCAAGCAAGCTGGGCGTCAACTCCAGCTTCCAATATGGATCGCCTGCTGATATCGACGTGCTTATGACGGACGAATCCGCATCGATTTCGCAGGTAGCAGCCCTCGAAGCTGCCGGCGTTCGTAAGGTTGTTCGCGTGGGCCTTTAGAACTGCTACGGCTACGTGCGTTGGACGACGAGATTCAGCTTCAATCGAATGT
>JABZHU010000159.1:0-2789 GCA_015258705.1 Atopobium sp.
TATTACCACCATCTCGGAGTACAAGCATTTCCATGTAAAGAAGAAATGGCGTATTTTTACCAATCTCTTCACGTTCCCTATTTTTATGATGACGTATATCCCAATTACCGTTGCAGCTTTGTTTAAAAAGGTTGAGTGGGTTCCTACAAAACATGACATTGCTGTTAACTTTGAGGATGTTATTGCTTCAAGTGGGAGTTCAAATTAAATAATTAACTCCACTGGTGGTACAATGCCAAAACACGTTGAGCATGACCGGTAGGTCAGGAGGGAGCCAAAAACAATGGCAAAGTTCTTCGAAGGCGAATCACACACATTTTCTGAGTACCTTTTGGTTCCTGGCTATTCATCAGCTGAGAATATCCCTGCAAATGTTTCTTTGAAGACTCCTCTTGTTAAGTTTAAGCGTGGCGAGAAAAGCGCAATTGAGCTCAATATTCCTATGGTATCTGCAGTAATGCAGTCGGTTTCTGGTCCTCGTCTGGCAATTGCCTTGGCCCAGCAGGGCGGCATTGCCTTTATTTATGGCTCTCAGTCCGCTGAGGATGAGGCTCAGATGGTTCGCGAGGTTAAGAGCTACAAAGCAGGCTTTGTTGTTTCTGACTCCACCCTTACTCCAGAGATGACTCTTGGTGACGTGCTTGACCTTAAAGAGAAGACCGGCCATTCCACCATGCCTGTCACTGATGACGGCACTTCTCGCGGTAAGCTCGTAGGTATTGTTACCTCTCGTGACTATCGTCCTTCTCGCGATGATCGCTCTAAGCTGGTATCTGAGTTTATGACCCCAGCTGATAAGCTTATTACCGCAGCTGAGGATACCACCCTTAAAGAGGCAAATGACCTTATCTGGGACAACAAGCTCAACACCCTTCCTATTGTCGATAAGAACGGTCACCTGGTCAGCCTTGTATTCCGCAAGGATTATGATTCCCACAAGTCTGCTCCAGATGAGCTTCTTGATGACTCTAAGCGCTACATGGTTGGCGCTGGTGTTAATACTCGTGACTATGAAACCCGCGTTCCTCTGCTTGTTGATGCGGGCGCTGATGTTTTATGCATTGACTCTTCTGAGGGTTATTCCGAGTGGCAGAAGCGCACGCTTGAATGGGTTCGTGCAACCTACGGCGATTCCGTCAAGATTGGCGCTGGTAACGTTGTAGACGCTGAAGGCTTCCGCTTTTTGGCTGAGGCTGGCGCTGACTTTATCAAGATTGGTATCGGCGGCGGTTCTATCTGCATTACTCGTGAGCAGAAGGGTATTGGCCGCGGTCAGGCAACCTCTGTTATTGATGTTGCACGCGCTCGCGATCAGTACTTTGAGGAGACTGGCGTCTATATTCCAATCTGCTCTGACGGCGGAATTGTCTACGATTACCACATGACTCTTGCTCTTGCTATGGGCTCTGACTTTATGATGCTTGGTCGCTACTTTGCTCGTTTTGATGAGAGCCCATCAGATCGCGTTATTGTTAACGGCTCTTACATGAAGGAGTACTGGGGCGAAGGCTCTGCTCGTGCTCGTAACTGGCAGCGCTACGACCTTGGCGGCAACAAGCGCGGTCTTTCCTTTGTTGAGGGTGTTGACTCGTATGTTCCATACGCAGGTCCTCTGAAGGACGGCGTTGAGGCTTCACTTCTGAAGGTCAAATCCACCATGTGCAACTGCGGCGCTCTTGACATCCCTGAGCTTCGCGATAAGGCAAAGATTACGCTGGTCTCTTCAACTTCAATTGTTGAGGGTGGCGCACACGATGTCTTGCTGAAAGACTCAAATCAGCAGGTCAGTTACAATTTCCGTTCGTAGCTCACAGGATTTATGGACTACTGGCGTCACCAAGTATTTTGCTTGGTGACGCATCGCTATAAGAAAGGGGAACTCGTGGAAAACGAGGAAGTACAGAACGTAACCGATACAGGTGATTTTCCTGCCTACGATGCCGAGGCCATTGAAACTAAGTGGCAGCGCGTCTGGGAAGAGCAGAATCTTTACAAGACAGAAGAGGACAGCTCAAGGCCTAAAAAATACGTTCTAGAGATGTTCCCTTATCCTTCGGGCGATCTTCACATGGGTCATGCTCGTAACTACACCATTGGCGATGCTATGGCTCGTCAGGCCCGTATGCGCGGCTTTGACGTGTTGCATCCAATGGGCTTTGACGCTTTCGGTCTTCCTGCAGAAAACGCTGCTATTAAGCACAATACTCAGCCTTCTGTGTGGACTCATAAAAATATTGACCAGGCTGTAAAGACCATGTTCCGCATGGGCTTTGCTTACGACAAAGACCGCATGTTTAATACCTGTGACCCTGAGTACTACAAATGGGGTCAGTGGATCTTCCTCAAGATGCTTGAGAAGGGCCTGGTATATCGTGCAACAAGCCCTGTTAACTGGTGTCCTAACGATAAAACTGTTCTTGCAAACGAGCAGGTAGTTAACGGTAAGTGCTGGCGCTGTGGTGCGGTTCCAGAGAAGCGTGAGCTTTCTCAGTGGTACCTGCGTATTACCGATTACGCTCAGGAGCTTCTTGATGACCTTGACCAGCTTGAGGGTTGGCCAGAGCGTGTTCGTGCCATGCAGGCAAATTGGATTGGACGCTCCGAGGGTGCAGAGATTGACTTCACCCTGGCAGACACCGACGGCGTCACGCCAACCGATACCAAGATGACTGTCTTTACCACTCGTGCAGACACCATCTACGGCTGCACTTTCATGCTGCTCCCACCAGAGTCTAAGCTTGCTGCTGAGCTGGTAGAGGATTCAGAGTACAAGGCCGCCTTTGACGCCC
>JABZHU010000160.1:0-2789 GCA_015258705.1 Atopobium sp.
CACGTTTGGCAAAGAAGCCTACGATTTTATTGATTTTCTCGTCAGAACAAAACAAAGATATTGGCAGGTTTTGCCTCTTACTACCACAAGTTATGGCGACTCTCCTTATCAGTCTTTTTCTGCTGCAGCGGGAAGTCCTTACTATATAGATTTAAAAGATCTTGAGAAACTTGGATATTTAAAGTCAGATGACTTTGAAGATATTTCTTTTGGGACTAGCAATACTTGCGTTGATTATGGTGCGCTTTTTGTAAATCATCGTCGTTTACTTAACCGTGCCTTTGATAGGTTTATGCAAGATGTTCCTGCTGATTTTGAGAAGTTCTGTCATGATCATGCAGAGTGGCTTGATCCTTATGCGGAGTTCATGTCTCTAAAGGAAGAATTTGAACATAAAGCTTACTGGGAGTGGCCAAAACTTTATCAGCACAGAAACGAGACTACTGCAAAAGAAATTAAGAAACTGCAAAAGTCAGTTTTGTATCACAAGATGACTCAGTATTTCTTCTTTACTCAATGGGCAAAGGTTAAGACTTATGCCAATAAAAGGGGAGTACTTATAATTGGCGATCTTCCCATTTATGTCTCGCGCGATTCTGTAGAGATGTGGGCACAGCCAGAACTGTTTAAAACGGATGAAACAGGACGGCCTATTACGGTTGCGGGCACTCCTGCTGATCAATTTTCTTCCACCGGTCAATATTGGGGAAATCCCATTTATAACTGGGAGTATATGAAGAAATCGCATTATGCATGGTGGGTTTGGCGTGTACAGATAAACCTTGAGATGTTTGATGTGCTTCGAATCGATCATTTTAGGGGCTTTGAGGCATACTGGGAGATTCCTTACGGAGCTGCAAATGCTACAGAAGGCAAATGGACTAAAGGACCAGATTTGGAGCTGTTTAAGGAACTGGAAAAGCAGCTGGGTAAGCTTCCAATCATTGCAGAGGACCTTGGCTTAATTACACCAGAGCTTATCGCCATGCGAGACAAAACTGGTTTCCCAGGAATGAAAATCTTGCAGTACGGATTTGATGGAAAGCATGATTCAAGAGATCTTCCTCACAATTACACTGCAAATACTATCGCTTATGTGGGAACGCATGATAATCCAACTGCTCGTGGTTGGTATGAAACTCAGGCTACTGATAGAGAGCGTGAACAGGCAGATATTTACCTTCATCGCTCAAAAGATGAGCCAATTGGTGAGGCGCTTTCACGTGGAATTGCAGCTTCTGTAAGTGACACTTGTATTTACACCATGCAAGATCTTCTCGGCTTAGATGATTCTGCACGTATGAATGTTCCAGCCACTGTTGGAGGTAATTGGTGTTGGCGTATGAAGCAAGGAGCCATTACGCGTCATACAGAAGATTTCTTAAGAACTATTACTGAGATGTACTTCAGAGTGTACAAAGAGGAGAAGTAATGAACTTAGACACTTTATCTCTTCAACAATTTAACCAACCCCTGTCTGAAATTACTGACAGGCAGGTTTTTGAATTACTGCTTCAAGTGGTTAAGAGTAAGTCGGAAGCTCTTCCGTTAAATAATGGTAAGAAGAGGCTCTATTACATCTCCGCAGAGTTTCTGATTGGCAAGCTGCTTTCAAATAACCTCATCAATCTGGGAATTTATAACGAGGTAAAATCGCAGCTTTCTAAAGCAGGCCATTCGCTCGAAGACATCGAAGAGCTTGAAGTTGAGCCTTCACTTGGTAACGGTGGTCTTGGTCGATTGGCAGCATGCTTTATCGACTCCATGTCAACACTTGGTTTGCCAGGCGATGGTGTAGGCCTTAAGTATCATTTTGGACTCTTTCATCAGCAGTTTTTAGATAGACAGCAAACTGCCGTTCCAGATGCTTGGCTTGCTGATGATGAGTGGCTTGAAGACGAGAAGACATCATTTACCGTAGAATTCAGAGATTTCTCGGTGACGTCTGAGCTCTATTCCATTGATGTTTTGGGATATGGCCGAACAAAGAAAAACAGACTTCGTTTGTTTGACCTGCAAAGTATCGACGAATCATTAGTTTCTGATGACGCTATTGATTTTGATAAGACTGCTTTAAAAAAGAATCTAACGCTCTTTTTGTATCCTGACGATTCGGACGAAGACGGTCAGCTTCTTCGTGTGTATCAGCAATATTTTATGGTTTCAAATGCTGCACAGCTGATTGTTAAAGAGGCGGTTGAGCGCGGCAGTAATGTTCATGACCTCGCTGACTATGTTGTGATTCAGATTAACGATACGCACCCCACAATGGTAATTCCAGAGCTTATTCGTATCTTGACTGAGAAATACGATATCTCGTTTGAAGAGTCTGTAACCATTGTTTCTTCACTAGTCGCATACACAAATCATACGATTTTGGCAGAAGCTCTTGAGAAATGGCCTCTTAAATTTATTGAGGAAGTTTCTCCAAAGATTGCTTCGATTATCAAAAAGCTTGACGAACACATCCGTAGTACCGTTGCAGATCCAAGTGTACAAGTCATCATTGATAAGAAAGTTCACATGGCTAACCTTGCCATTCATTACGGCTTTAGCATCAATGGCGTTGCAGCGCTTCATACTAAGATTTTGGAAGAGACAGAGCTCAAGTCATTCTTTGATTTGTACCCAGAGAAATTCTCTAACAAAACTAATGGAATCACTTTCCGTCGCTGGCTCATGGGTTGTAATCCCGAGCTTGCCGAGTATCTTGATGCGTTGATAGGAGATAGCTGGAGAACAACTGGTAATCTCGAGGGACTTTTAGAGTATCAGAATAACGATGAAGT
>JABZHU010000161.1:0-2745 GCA_015258705.1 Atopobium sp.
CAGGACGAAGTTGACGCTGCCGACGTTGTTCTTCTCGCCATTGCAATTGGCATCGAAGGCGACGAGCGTTTTGACGAGAAACGCGATGAGGGTCGCGTTCTAACGTTGGATCCTTCGCTGGCTATCGCAGATCCAGCAAAGGTTATTGATCAGGTAGTTGCGCTGGCTGAGTAGCACGCGCGTACGTGATAACGCAAGGAAGAAGAGAGGAGAAACCCATGGCAGAGGAAAAGAGTCCCTCAGTTTTGGGCAAGGTCGGAAAAGACCTTCTAAAGGCGTTTAACACTGGTGTTTCGTACTTTATTCCTATTGTTGTAGTTGGCGGAGTCTTCTTGGCTTTCTCGTTAGCTACAGGAACTGCAGGAAAAGACGGTATTGAAGTCACCAATCCTTTGATGCAGAGCCTCAACCTTATTGGTATGGCTGGCATCAAGATGATGATTCCTGTCCTTGCTGCTTACATTGCCTATTCTTTGGGCGGAAAGCCTGCTCTGGCACCTGGCTTTGTCCTTGGTTACCTGGCAAGCAATCCTGTTCCTGTAGGTGAGGTCCAGGTTTCTACTGGCTTCTTGGGCGCAATGGTCCTCGGCGTTGCTGCCGGCTACCTTGTCCAGTGGATGAAGTCCTGGAAGGTCAATAGCACCATCCGCACCATCATGCCAATTCTGATTATCCCAAGTTTGTCTTCACTGGCTCTTGGCATGCTCTACATTTACGTTTTGGCAGCTCCACTTGGCGCATTCATGGACTGGCTGACCAACCTGCTTTCAAGTCTTCAGGGCGGTTCCGCAGTTGTACTCGGCATTGTAATTGGCCTTATGACCGCATTTGATATGGGTGGCCCAGTTAACAAGACTGCCTCTACCTTCACCATGGCTCTTATGACCGCAGGTGTTTATGGTCCTAACGGCGCATTCCGTGTTGCAGTTGCTATTCCTCCACTGGTCTGCGGTGTTGCTTCTCTTATTGCTCGCAGCAAGTTTGACGACACTGATAGGCAGATGGGTATCTCTGCAGTCTTCATGGGACTCATTGGTATTACCGAAGGCGCAATTCCCTTTGCTGTTAAGGATCTTGCACACACCCTGCCTGCAATCATGATTGGTTCTGCAGTTGGTGCTGGTCTTGCTGCTTGGCACGGTATTGAGTGCTTTGTTCCTCACGGTGGCATGATTGTTGCTGCAGCTACAAACAACATTGCCCTCTACACCCTTGATATGGCAATTGGCGTTGCAGTGGGTGTTGCAATCCTTGTTCTTACCAAGCCAAAGCTTGAGGACAACAAGTAACACAGAGCGAGAAACGCATGTATCTTTTGGTCTTAGACCTTAAAAATTGAAGTTAAAAGGAGAGGGGCGTAGGGATTCAACCCCACGCCCTTCTTATTACCAAGAAACACTCTTGGGAAGGGGTAATTATGGAAAAGCTACCAATCAAAAAAGCTGTTGAAGGGTTGCTTAAGCTTCAGGACACAGGAAAGTCCGCCACGCTGTTAGGAATTGGACCAATGTCACCCAACCTGCTCCAGGCAGCTTTTGAACTTGGTAGAGACTGCGATTTTCCTCTGATGTTTATTGCATCTCGAAACCAGGTTGATCTTGATGAACTTGGTGGAGGATACGTAAATTCTTGGGATCAGAAGCGTTTCTCGGAAGATATTGCTGAAGCAGCTCAGAAGGTTGGCTTTGACGGTCTGTATTACCTCTGCCGCGACCACGGTGGTCCTTGGCAGCGCGACGAGGAGCGCAATGCTCACCTTCCAGAAGATGAGGCCATGGAGCTTGCTAAAAAGTCCTACCTTGCCGACATACTTAACGGTTTTGACCTGCTGATGATTGACCCAACTAAGGATCCTTTTGAGATTGGCAAGGTTATTCCGCTTGATGTGGTTCTTCGCCGTACAGTTGATTTGATTGAGTGGTGCGAGAAGGAACGTGTTTCTCGCGGTCTTCCTGAGATTGGCTATGAGGTTGGTACCGAGGAAACAAATGGTGGCTTGACCTCTACCGACAAGTACCACACCTTCATTGAGCAGCTTAAGAGCGAGCTGACCGCTAAGGGCCTGCCTATGCCAACCTTTATTGTTGGACAGACGGGAACGCTTACCCGCCTTACTGAGCAGGTTGGCCACTACGATTTTGAGGCTGCCATTAGCCTTGCTGAGATGGCAAAGAGCTACGGTGTTGGTCTTAAGGAGCACAACGCAGACTACCTTGATGACGTGACGCTGCTTGAGCACACTCCTGCAAATGTAACCGCTTCAAACGTAGCTCCTCAGTACGGAACAGAGGAGACTCGCGCATATTTGAAGCTTTGCGATGTAGAGGATCTTCTGGTTAAAGAAGGTCTCCTAAAGGCAGACGAGGTCTCTGGCTTGAGAAACACCCTGTTGGTCAAGGCAATTGAGACTGAGCGTTGGCGTAAGTGGATGGTGGGTGACCAGGTCAATCTGACTGTTGAGCAGATCCTGGCCGATCACAAACTGTCTCTGGATATTCTTGATATTTCCGGTCACTACGCATTCAATGATGACGAGGTCAAGGCCGCAACCGAGCACCTGTACAAGAACCTTGCTGAGTTCAATATTGATGGACAGCGTTTTGTTGTTGACCACATCAAGCGCCCTCTTCGCCAGTATGTTGAGTGCTATAGGCTTGAGGGAGTTACTACGCGCATCCGTGAGGCTCTGGCTGAGTAAGCACGTGCTTTCAGACACGACGTTTTGCCGTTGTAACGTCCGTGCTG
>JABZHU010000162.1:0-2741 GCA_015258705.1 Atopobium sp.
CGGTAAAAAACCCGTTTAGTTGGGGATCAAATCTTTAAAAAGTGATTTTTATCCCCAACTAAGACGATTTTTTACCACCGTTGCAATTTTTTATCTGCGAAAACACGATATACAGAAAAATGAAACCCCAACTAAACGCATTTTTTACCACTTTGGCAAAAATCAGCGTTCGGTATTACTGGACACCACTCAATCAACTGGGCATCTTTCACTCAACTGTTCATCGCTTGACTAACGGACACCATCGAGCACTACCGAGGCCATCTAACGTTGTCCAACGACATCCCACATCATTCGGCAGCTACTACCCTTCAAACTTGTTGATCTTTCGATCGTAAGTGAGCAGGCCGTTTACCTCTTCCTCAACGTCAGATACCTGGGTATAAACGTATCCTGCAAGACCTTCGACCTGCAGCGATTCCGCCTCTGAGAGCAGCTTTTGGACAGCTCCTCGCCAATCCTCAACTGTGACAAAATCCCCATATCCATACGAATGGTCAAGTGACGTGTGACCTGGCGTCATTTGCGCGAGGCCACCAAACTCAGAGATTATCACAGCTCGATTCTCCCGTTGCTTCCCGCTCCAACCTGCGCGAAGTGGTCGGAAGTAATTGTGAATGCTCAGAAAATCACCACAGTCCTGGTCATACCAACCGCTCGTCGCATCGATTGGACGTGTCGCATCCAAGGCGCGAACAGCCTCAGTAGCTGCGCAAGCATCAAACTGTCCCCAACCCTCGTTAAAGAGCGTCCAAAATCCAATCGAAGGATGCCCGTCCAAAAGCTTGACCATTTCCTGACAAGTTTCTGTCCACTCCTTGCGATAGCTTTCGTCACCTGCGGATAAAGCCTCGTAATGAGTTGGGGTTGTATCGTCAAATCGTCCCCAGGTAAAGCTGAACAGCGTCGGCTTCTGACTCGTGTGCCAGGGGCTATATGCGCTACCACCCGAAACGCAATCCTGCCAAACCAGCATGCCAATACGATCGCAGTGGTAATACCAGCGTTCACTTTCAATCTTGATATGCTTTCGCAGCGTATTGAAACCAGCCGACTTCATGGCCTCTACGTCATATACCAGCGCATCGTCAGACGGCGCCGTTAGCAATCCGTCAGGCCAATAGCCCTGATCCAGCACGCCACGCACAAAATACGGCGCTCCATTCAAATACACCCTTGGCACACCGGCCTCGTCAGGCTTCACCTCAACGGTACGAAACGCGCAATAGCTCCGAACAAAATCGACCGCCACGCCATCCTGCCAAAGTGTAGCTTCCACGGAATAGAGGTACGGTCTCTCCGGCGACCACAATTGCGGGTCATCTATTTGCAGCTTCGTGCAAATTTCTCCCGTCACACCCACCGGAAACTTGGCGAGAAGAACGTCTTGCCTAAGCTCATCCTTGAGCGCAAGTTCCAGCTCCAACGCGCTCGACTGCGCATTTGCTGATCCGCTTACCTGCACGTTCGCTTTAACTTCAAGCGCGCCGAACATGTCACCCTTCAACGTCAGCGACTCAAGGTGAGCTGCAGAAACAACCTCGTACCAAACGCTCTGCCAAATGCCACTCTGAGCGGTGTACCAAATGTCGCCACGAGAAAGACGCTGCTTACCTCGCAGTTGAGAGCCGGTTTCACTTGGATCCCAAACGCAAAGCACGAGCTCAGCCGTACTTGCGTCCGGTACCGACTCAGCCACGCCTTCCGCCTCGACCAACCCAAGCAGATCCGTGATGTCAAAAGAAAACGGCAGGTAACCGCCAGTATGCGTACCGACAAGCTTGTCGTTTACAAAACACGCGCACATCCAGTCGACCGCATCAAAGTGCAGAATAAATCGCTGGTCATCGGCCAGTTTTGGCAAGTCAATTTTGCGCTTGTACCACAAAAGCTCATTTGGACGCACCGTTCGCCCAACCCCAGAAAGCAGAGCTTCTGGCGAGAATGGCACCACAATCTGTCCGTCCCAACGAGAAGGAATCTCCTGTTGTGCGAGGGTCTCTGCGTCCACCTCGCCATCTACCGGCGCAATCGCATACTCCCACACGCCGTTCAGCATCGCATACTCATCGCGCTGCATGCGAGGACGCGGATGCTCAGGCAACACGTTCGATGCATCAAGCGCCTCTCCCCAAACAGTCGTCAGAGAATTCAGCGTTTCCTCCATATGCTTTTTGGGTGCACTTGCCAAAACACGACGAATATCCAGCATCGCATCTCTCGTTTCTCATGAAGCAGCAGGTACAAGCACTGACAAACTGGCGTGGCGTATATAGAGCAGGTACGACACAAGCATGCCTCCCGGACGTATGTATATCATAGCCGCTTCGTAAAAGTATTTATATAGCGAGAAAATCAAATAAGCCCCAGCTCACCTATGGAACTGGGCTCGAATAAAAGTAAATGGTCACGTTAAGCGTTAGCGCTTGGGAAACCACGGAATACAACGATTAACTCGCTTGCAGTACTCTCTGTACTCATCGCCAAACTGCTCGAGAAGCCACTTCTCCTCCGTGGTTTGCATCATCACAGTTAAAAGCGCCCAAAACACAAACGGCAGCGGCAGTAGATAAAGGTTGCTTGAAAGCAAAGCTGCGCCCGACATAACAAACGCAAATGCGGAGTAAATAGGGTTTCTGACCAGTGCATAAACACCAGTGGTTACCAGTTGATTTGCGATGATTTTCTCGCGAAGTTTTTCTTTGATGGCAGCGGATACCCACAGCCAGATGCCCACAATC
>JABZHU010000163.1:0-2729 GCA_015258705.1 Atopobium sp.
TCCTGGAACAGATCCAGATCTTATTGATACTATTGGTCGGTTGGCAGATAGGCTCTCCGTCAATCTGGAATTACCTAGCTCAACCTCACTTACTAAACTTTGCCCTCACAAAAATGCCGAAACAGTTACTAAACCTATGTCTTTCATTCACGGCTTGCGCGTCTCTGAAGAGCGTCAATTGCTTGAAGCTAAAAACGCATCAAAGGGCATTGTGAAGTCTGCTGGCAAATCTAAGGGCATTGTTATTCCTACTCAGAAACAAATCATAAGAGAAGGTTTAGCTCTACGTTCCAACTGCTTAAAGAACACGTTTATGCGCTCATCAAGGGTGTCTTCAGACAAGAGGTCCTTCTCGCCTGCTGGGCAATCAACGCAAATTATCATTGGAGCTTCTCCAGAATCAGACAATCAAATATTGCACTTATCGCAAGCGCTTTATCAGCAATTTGAATTGAAACGAGTATTCTTCTCTGCCTATATTCCTGTTATAGAAGACCATCGTCTTCCTGAGTTGGACACTCCTGTTCCCCTGCGTAGAGAACACCGTCTTTACCAGGCTGATTGGCTTATGCGTTACTATGCGTTTTCTCCTGATGAGCTAGTTTCTCCAGAAGCACCTTGGCTTGATTTAGAAATTGATCCAAAGCTTGGATGGGCGCTGGCACATCTTAATCAATTTCCTGTAGAGATTATGGATGCACCGCTAGAAATACTTTTACGAGTGCCCGGTATTGGCCCTACCGGCGCACGAAGAATTATTGCTGCAAGAAGACGATCTCGCCTCACCTTTGATGATCTTAAACGGCTGGGAATACAGCTCAAACGATCTCATCACTTTCTCACCTGCTGTGGCGTAAGAGATGCCTCAGCTCCACTTGACCAAGAACTGATTAAACAGAGGGTAATTGCTGATGCCAAAGCAAGTTCGTACAACAAAACAAGACGCCGTATTGAGTCCTCTCAACTCAGGCTCTTCTGATCAGAGCGTAGAGCTTGTCTCGCTTGTTCAGAGGCTTACAAGACTCTCCAAGCCTCAGAAGGTTGTTATCTCCTGTAATCCAAGCTTAGAAGGCGTTGTAGGGGCTGTAGGACTCACTTATCTTTCACATGCTAACCCGGCACACGTACGTCTTGTTAGAGAAAACTTTTGTCAGCCTAGCCTTGGGGAGCATGTTCTCTGTGGACCAGACCCTTCTGATGACTCAGTAGTAGCCTTGGCTAAACGAGTTCTAACTGGACTAGAGAAGAAAGTAGGCACAAGAGAAATAACACGTCGCATTGTTTTGGCATGTGCTTCAGATGCTCATACTATGCCGGAGATTGTGCATCGGTACATTCGTCTTGCATTCTCCTATGGTGTAGGAGCCCTTGAAGATATTGCAGACCCAACCGTGGCAGAGTTTAATGCACTGGCTAGGCAGGTAGAAACTGAACGAGAGCATACGCGGCAATTTGTGCGGTTTTCTCGCATGTCAGATGGCTCTTTTATGTCTGTATTTCAACCTAATGCAAACGTAGTGCCACTAACTTGCAATTACTTTGTCAAACGAATGAGTACAGAGCGGTTTTTTATTGTTGACCCAGCTCATCATATAGTCAGTTTTTATGCACCAGAAATGAAGACCTTTGGAACCATTCAGCTGGACGATACCTCTTTGGAAGAACTGCTCTCTAGAACAGACCTTGCAACTGACGAGAAATACGTGCAAGCCATGTGGAGGCGCTTCTATGAGGGAGTTGGTCTAGAGGGTCGTGGACCTGCAGAAAGAGGATATGACTTGCGCGCCCATTGGATGCCAAAACGCGTATGGCAAGGGCTCCCTGAACTCACTGCAAGTACAAATGCAGAAGCTGCGCGTAGCCAAGGCGTACCTGCTCGCTATCAGGGGCGAGAAAACAGAAAGGATGTGCATCATATAGAACAAAAGCAAACATTCTGCAAAGAGATTACTTCTGGGTTATAAAGCTGCCGCTTAAGACGACTGATAACAAAAAAGCGCCCAGCAGAGCTGAGCGCTTATCAGTACAAAGGTAATGACCTAAGACTTAGTCAAGGTCGTTGAAGTCACCAGCTGCAGGTGCAGGTGCAGAAATCTGAGTCTGCTGAGCTGCAGGCTGAGCAGCATTCTGGGAACCAGTTGGAGCATTGTTGGTAAGAACAGTCTCTGGGAAGACAGAGTCTGCGTCATCCAGGAAGTGCTGGAGAAGCTTACGGTACTCAGCGCGGAAGTCCTCACGGGACTGCTTGAGGCGATCAATCTCATCAAGCTCAGTCTGCTTCTCTGCAAGAGCCTGACGGATAACCTCACGAGCCTTCTGGTCTGCCTCGTTGCGAATACGCTCTGCGTTTGCACGAGCGTCTGCAACAAGCTTATCTGCGCTCTGCTGAGCAACAATGAGGACCTGAGAAATCTGGTGCTCAGATGCAGCAATAGCTGCAGCGTT
Organism: Atopobium sp.; assembly: GCA_015258705.1. Taxonomy (GTDB): domain Bacteria; phylum Actinomycetota; class Coriobacteriia; order Coriobacteriales; family Atopobiaceae; genus Lancefieldella. The sequence continues at coordinate 2,446 of JABZHU010000163.1, forward strand.
TGTCTCCTCAACAGAAGGAACGCTTGCGTTCTCCTCAAGGTTTGCAACCTGTGCCTGTGCTGCAGCAAGCTGCTGCTCAGTGCTGGTCAGACGGCCCTTAAGGTCAGCGATCTTTTGAAGCATTGCATCAACCTCAGAAGAGAGCTGCTCAAGAAATGCGTCAACTTCCTCTGGATTGTAGCCGGTCTCAGCAGGAGAGAATGTCTGCTGCTCGATGTCTGCTGGTGTGATTGCCATCTTTGTTCCCTTTCAGTCTGCGAGTAGACGTACCACACATCATAACT
>JABZHU010000037.1:0-11606 GCA_015258705.1 Atopobium sp.
CATTAGCACAGTAATTGCGAACACTTCTCTCGGATATACCCCATAGCTCAGCAATCTGGGCTGCAGAAAGAAATCCCATCAAGCTTCACCTCCCTATCGGCAAAAACTGGTGAGATTATTATAGCAAAGGAGGCCATTTATTGCCGATATCGGCAAAATTCAAAATTACAGCTATCTCCAATCATGCTTGCAATCATTGCAATGAAACTTGGGGTCATCTCCACATACAATACAGCCACCTAAAATGACACGGCCTTCTTCAATATCACGCTCTAATTGATCGTCCAGCAGTCGTAAACCCCAAAGATATTTAGCAACATTCGTACTATTACATTTAGGACATACGGGGCTATCTGAACTCTGCTTTTCCATTGGTACTCCCATCTCACGATGTCTACTAAAAGACCACGCGTTTATAGAAATACCAGTCTATGTAATGACATAAAAAATACTGTCCACTGAAATGGACAGTATTTGAGGATGTATATTTGTAGCCCCTAGCACACAGGATTGCCATACTCACGCAACATAGCATCACGGTTAACAATCCACTGCTTGCCATACTTGCGAGCATCCACTCCTGGAACTATTTTGCCGTATGCAACAGCCTTACGCAAAGTGGACTCACTTAGGCCCCAGAGTTCGCTAGCGTCTGAAAACGATATAAGTCCATCGAACGGGGTCAGAACTTCCGTTCCATTCTCCCATAGCTCATCGCAAGAGAGATCAAGGTCATCGTTCCAGATAATACCGTAGCCACCTTGATCAACTTCTACGTCTCTGAACAGTGACTCGTTATCCTCCAATGTCTTGAAGACCGGGAAACGATGAATAAGTGGAGCTACATCGTAGATTTTTGTGGTGCCGTTAGTAAACTGAACGCTCAACTTTAAGCCAGTCAGGGCAGAGACTTCTTTGACCTTATGAAATTTCATAATCTGTCTCCTTTAGATGAGTGGATCGATTTTCTTAAATTCTTGCGGCTTCCCTATCTCTTTTTACTATTATTTAAGATATCACGATAACGTGATTTTCTCATAATTCATTATTAAAAAACTCCTCGCATCGTAAGTGAGAAGTTAATAAATAATTTGGCTGAATAATAAAGGTATCTTCTACCTGTCTCTGTTCCTACTCTTTTACGTTCATTTGCAGTTGTGCCATTCCAGTCAACTCCAGTTGGGTCGTCGGCTTTATCTTCGATTGCCGGAACAGCTTTCGCTTGCAATCTACCAAGGGTACACCCTTGGTAGATTGTCTGCTTGCTATCAGTCCTGTCACCGCCAAGGGAAGCGCGTTAAATCGATGCAGCAGGCGCATAAAAGCAAATGAAGGCTAAAGCGCCCATTCAAGATCATCCGCATACAGGCGAGTATCGAATGAAGGCATTGCCCCTCTAGAATGCCCTTCCCTCCTGCATGAACTCGGGGATGTTGGCATGGATGATGCCATCTCTTTGCTGAATGGGATCGCTTCGCGTCAACAGGTACTTGGGGTAGTTGTCTTTAATCTGCTCGAACGGGCGGTATTCACGCTCCTCGGTGGACCGGTCGGCCATGATGGTCATTGCGACCTGAACGTATGCGTAGCCCATCTCTGGGTTTCTGAGAATGAAGTCACATTCCAGCTTTCCAATGCGTCCAACGCTGACCTCGCAGCCTTGCGCACGAGCGTAGCGATAAACGATGTTCTCGAGGACGGGCCCGTAGTTGATGCGGTTGTCAGTATTGAGGGCAAAGTAGAAGCTCAAGTCCGCCAGGTAATACTTTTGCTCGCCCCGGAGCGATTTTCTCGACTTCAGGTCGAAGCGGGTAGACTTGCTGATGACCTTCGCGTCTTCAAGAATCTGGAGGTATCGCGCAAGCGTCTCGCGCTTGACCTTTACGCCCTGCTTGCACTCAAGGTCGGACTGGATGTTGCTAAGCGACGTGGTGGCACCGAAGTTGTTGATGACGTAATCGCGCACCTGATTGAACACGGAGACGTTCTTAATCTTCACCCGCCTGCGGATGTCCTTCTCGAAGATTTCTTGGATTACCGCGGCAACGTAGGCGCGCTTGTCGACGAGCCGGGGATAATCCATCGTTTTCGGGAAGCCACCCTCGAGGATATACGTATCGAACTCCGCGACCGGATTCGGGTTCACGGGCTGTCCCAAGAAACGCTTCATCTGGCAATACTCGCCAAAGTCCAGCGTCTGCATCTCGAATTCGATGTAGCGGCCGGTTAGCTTCGTGGCCAACTCTCCTGAAAGCAGATAGGAGTTCGACCCGGTGATGAAGATGGAGAAGCCGCCCTCGGTGCGAAACCCGTTGAGCACGTCCTCGAAGCCCTCGACATTTTGCACCTCGTCGATGAAAAGGTACTTCGTCCCCGAGATGGTGAGCAGGGGCTCGATGAGGGCCTCGAGCTGTTCTGGGGCTTTGACGGATCGGTACCCGTATCGGTCTAGGTCGAAAAAGACGATGTGCTCGTCATCGACGCCTTCTGCCCTCAGCTCTTCGGCGATGCACTGCATGAGGCAGGACTTGCCGCAGCGGCGTACGCCGGTGATAACCTTGATCATCCCGGCGTCATGGTAGAAGCCACGAATCTTCTTCAAATAGTTTTCACGAGGGAACAAACGCATACTGGCTCCAATCTTCATTGGAGCCAGTATATCAAATTATATGTTTATGGGGGTATATTTTATCAAAATTATAATTTATACCCCTATAACTAAAGAATTTCTTTACTCCCACTCGGTGGTTATAGTTTTGCCGTCTCGTCACTCCAGTTGCACCCAGTTTTCGGCGGCATCTCGAAGTGAGTGCCGCTGAATGACGCGACGTCGCGTTTCATCGGCTTCGGGGACAAAAGCTGGGACAACTTCAAAAACCATTTTCAAACTCAGAGTATTGAGTTTTTATTTTTGTCCCAAGGGGCACGGAGAGCCGCCTTTGGAGGCTCGATATCGCCGAAAAACGCCCGTTTTGAAACTCAACCGCCTTTGAGCCTGCAAACCACCAGCTTCAACAGTAAGTGAGTCGACGCGGGTGGCTTACGAGCCGTTCACAAAACCGCAGGCCACAGGTCTTTGTCAACGATAAGCAAAGTGAATAGTCTCAGGTGGCTTGCCCATGAGTTGGCGTAAGCCTGTTTAGCAAAAGGCTAATCGGACACGACAGGCCGCCCGCATGGCGACGGCGTTTCCCGTGCGGGCACAAACAGCCCTGCGTGCCCTGTCGCGCGATATCCCAATGCGACGTTCAGAACCCTACCCGCCAAGCAGCCACCTCGCGAAATTCAGCACGAGCACGCCCTCCCGGGTATGGGGCTCATGCCTCGTGCGAGTGATGAGAATCTTCGGGAATGCATCCCCGATGGATAGAATCGGCGCAATCTCCCTCTCGAGCGTCGAATCGGCGCCGATATCGTCGCTCACATACACTTTCCTTCCCGGTTTCGAAACTTGGAAGGCAGTATGCGCAAGGATGCGTCGAGGTGCGATCCCAGTCGTACCATGCCAGCAGAGATGTCGAGGCACATTCGTTCATGCTGCAATGCGGGCATCGGAGATGAAAAACAGCCCGTCGGGTAGTCATGGGCGTGCGGGAGCCCGCATCAGTAACCTGCCTCCTCGGTTGTCCCTTCTTTGCATGGTCGTCTACATAAAGGAGGAACCAGCCATGCAGATCAGCATGCTTGCCCTTCTTGGGTCACGGACCGGGGAGGCGAGGGCCTCCGTCGGGACCGCCCCGAGCAACCGGCATATCCAAGGAATGACAAGGCTCGATCGCTGTGCTGGTCAGGATGCCGAAGCGGGCCGTCCGCCAATCGGAATGCGGGTCAGGATGCTGCAACGTGATTCCAGCTGCAGGATACGGCTCCTTTGCGGTTGCCGCAAAACCTGCTGGCAACATTCTTACTATCCGAATGATGTACGCATCCCTTGGGATCGTTTCGCCTGACCAGGGCCATCTTCAGCGCCTCATCGGCCAGCTCGGCAGGCGCCTCTTCCACGCGTAATAGCCCTGGCGGGTCACCTATGCAACCAAAGATACAAAAGGAATCGAATGGCCAGAGAGGATTGCCCTTTCCGATGGTCGATTCTTGACAGGCAAACTCAAGCCTCGTTAATATTACATGGTTTGCCAGACCGAATTAACAAAGGAGGGGTGTCGTGGTTGGTCTTTTCCGCACGTGGATGAGCGCCTAGAAAGCGGCGCTGTTGTGGCGTCGCGCTGTTTTTCTGCACGCCATTTCACGATTGGACATAACCATGATATTTGAAACCTCTCGGCGCAGGTCTGTTTCGCTGTGCCATTCATGGCAATTTAAGATTTGTTTCGTATGGGGCGGGGAGCTCGTGTCGACATTGACGAGCTTGATTCTCCAAATGGGTCTCATTTGGCATATCGCCCTCACGACAGAATCATCTTCCCTCCTCTCCCTGGCATCGTTAGCAGGCTTTCTGCCGATTGCTTTGTTCGGAGTCCTTGCGGGCGCCGTTGTCGACAGGCTGCCTTTGAAACGTGTTCTCATCGGCGCCGACCTCTTCGTTGCCGCGGTGGGCGCCGCCTTGGCGATTGCCTCGTTGGCCGGCAGCTTACCTGCGTGGTCAATACTCATCGCCCTGTTTCTCCGCGCAGCTGGCACTTCGTTCTACACGCCGGCCTCCCAATCCCTCACGCCCCATCTCGCCCCGCCAGAGCATCTCGTTCGCCTATCGGGAGTGATGCAGGCGATTCAGTCCGCCGGATACATTCTTGGCGCCGCGCTCGCGGCAGTGATTTATCCTGTGGCGGGCATTACCGCCATGATTGCCCTCGACGTGCTGGGGGCGCTTTTCGCTTCTCTAGCTGTCCTCGCCGCTCAGATAGACGCAGGAGGACTCGACGAAGCCGACCGCAGCTCGTCCTTTTCCAATAAAGTTCGAGAACTTTTCTCTGAGATTTCGGACGGCTACAAGCTGATCAGGGGATACAGGGGGCTGTTCGCCCTTCTTTGGTGCGGGTTCGTCTTCGCTTTCGCGTTCTCCCCACTCGCGGCATTGTTCCCAATAATGACCTTGGGACATTTTGGCGGTAGCACGGGGGATGCTGCTTTGGTGGAGGTCCTTTTCTCCGCAGGCATGCTGGCTGGGTCCGGCATTTTGGCGGCCACGGGAGGGTTCCGCAATAGGTCGCTCACCATGGTCGCCGCGATCGCCGGCTTCGGCGTCGTCGCAATCGCATCCGGATTGATCGGCCCGTCGCTGTTCGCCGTTTTCCTACCGGCGAGCTTTCTTATGGGCGCATGCTCCCCGTTGTACGCGGGAACCCAGACTGCCCTTATGCAGGAGCAGATACCTCCTGAGTACCTAGGCCGCGTTTTCGGCCTCTACGGAACCATCATGGCGTGGGCCATGCCCATGGGCCTCGCGGCCCCCTCCGTTTTTGCGGATCTGCTTGGAGCTCCGTTATGGTTCGTCGGCTCTGGAGCGACCATGGTACTGCTTGCGATGGCTATGCTGCTTGCTCCGAGCGTCCGAAACGTGGGGAAAAGAGATACCGGGCGGATTCAATAGCCCAAGTATTCGAAAAAAAGAGGCGGCAGCCATCGGTTCACGCGTCAGCCTTCAAGCCCTTGCGACGACGAGGTATTGCGCCGACATCCCACATCGCGCTCCTTATTCGTCGCCAACTATCATTTTCGGATTTGCCGGCTTGCGCAAGGTCAAAACGCTCGCGCCGGCAATTGGGCAAAGGCGAAAAATCGACGTGAGCAATCTTTTTTGGCATGGCTGCGCTTCCAGTAAAAGGCTAATACACAAAAGGCGGTTCAACCTATGGAACTCATAGTCAAAGCTAAAGACATCTTTTTGGAATATGCCGGCCGCGATATCCTGGATATCGAAGAGTTGGAAATCTACTCCTACGATCGCATCGGCTTGGTGGGAGACAATGGCGCAGGCAAAACCAGCCTGCTTAAAATTCTGAGCGGCAATCTTACCATTGCGGACGCCGACGTCAGGCGCTTCGGCAGCATTGCCCTCATCGGCCAACTCGATGAACTCGACCTTGATGCGGCTCAGGACAGTGGTGAGATGCTCTCCCGTCTCAACGTCGCCGGAGTGGCGCAGGAGACGATGAGCGGCGGGGAGGAAACACGCGCCAAGATTGCCTCTGCACTCTCCCAGCATGCAAGCGCGATCTTCGCCGACGAGCCTACGAGCCACCTCGACCAAGACGGCATCCGCCTTCTCGTCGGACAACTCAAGGCATTTGATGGGGCTCTGCTCATCGTGAGCCATGACCGTCATTTTCTCGACCAGGTGGTAGACAAGATCTGGGAGCTCAAAGACGGCGGTATTTCCGAATTCTGGGGTGACTACTCCGACTATCTGCGACAGAAAGAAGAAGAGCGCAAAGCTCAGGCGACTCGATACGAAGAGGCGATGCGCGAGCGCGATCGCCTCGAAGCCGCCATCGAAAAACAACGGAAAAAAGCACGGCAGGTCGACGCCAAGCGGAAGGCTGCGAAAAAAAGCAACGAGTATGCAGGTCGATTGGGGCATCAGAAAGCAACCGGCACCAAACAGAAGAGGATGTACCAGGCGGCTAAGGACATGGAGAAGCGCCTCGAAGCGCTCGAAGGGATTGAGGCCCCAGATAGCATTCGCGCCGTGCGGTTCCGCCAGAGCAAGGCCCTGGAACTGCATAGTAAATTTCCCATCTCGGCAGACGATTTCAGCTTGAGCTTCGGCAACTGCATGCTCTATGACCACGCGAAATTCGAGATACCGCTCGGTGCCAAAGTGGCCATCACCGGTGGCAACGGTACAGGAAAGACCAGCCTGCTGAAGGCAATCGCTCGACGCGCCGACGGTATCAACATCTCTCCCAAGGCAGAGATCGGTTACTTCGAGCAAACAGGCTACAAGTTCGACGCCCGTCAGTCTGCGATCTCGTTCATGCAGGATGGTTGCGAGTACAGCATGACCGAAATTCGAGGCATCCTCGCCTCTATGGGAATCGGACCGCGCGACCTGACAAAGGACGTTGGCGTTCTCTCGGGAGGCGAAGTCATCAAGCTGCTACTCGCGAAGATGCTGCTGGGCAGATACAACATCTTGCTCATGGACGAGCCTGGAAATTACCTGGACATCAAGAGCGCCGAAGCCCTCGAGCAGATGATGAGCGCCTATGCCGGAACGATAGTGTTCGTCTCCCACGATAAGAGGCTGGTCGAGAACGTCGCAGACATTGTCTACGAAATAAAGGACACCAAGCTAGTCAAAATCTTTCAGCGCGAATAGCCCTAAATGAGCAAGAAATAATCCCCGAACGGAGACAAGGGAGTAAAACGGCAAAGAAAGAGCCTCCGTCCCAACGCAGGGAACGGAGGCTCTTTAATCGCTTTTACTCATCTCCGTCGCTGGTGGCTTTGTCATGACTCTCGTACGAAACGAAACTCAGCGGCATAGTGCGGCACTCAAAATCGCAGGTCAGAACCCTGTCGTCCTACTCCCACTCAATAGTTAAAAATTCTCTCCAGTTTGCTCCAGTTTGTCGCAGTTTGCTCCAGTTGATCCTACTTATGCCCAGTCTCAAAAATTGCCGAGAATCCATGGGGTCAAATTTGGGTCACGGTTTTTCGAGCAATTCTGGACATTCTCTGGGGTCACGCTGGGTCACGACGAAATAAGAAATCATAGCTGGCCCATCACGCTGGCGAGAGTCGCCTTTGCCGTAGTGCAGCAGTCCTGGAGCAAGATCCCCTTCGCATAGGGACTCTTCCGAACGTATTTCTCCCACTGAGAAAGCATGAACACATCACCGGCAACGTCGTCGAGCACCTCGGCCCAACGGGCGATGGCGGTTCGGCTTCCCCTCTTCTCGCAAGTGGAGTCGAGCGCGTTGCGTAGGACGCCCATGTCGACGCGGTCTCCCTTGGTGCCCATCAGAATATGGATGTCGTAGAAGTCGCGGGGGCGGGTGTTGGCAACTCCGCGGGTCACCACGGTTTCCAGCTTCTCCGCCAGCACTGTCTCGACCGGGTATGCCATGAGCGTGATCTCGCCTTCGCCGAAGAGCAGAGGGTAGCTGTACTCTACGGCTTCCGGCGTGATCCTGTCCCCAGTGGTGACATCAACCGTCAAGGGCGCGGACATCGGAGCGTAGTTCGCCTTGAGGTGTACGCGGATGCCGGGGTAGTCGTCGGTCTCCCTGATATCCTCCGTCCTGTCGAACTCGAACTCCCAGTCGTCGTCCGCCTGCACCGCCGCGATCTCGCGGAACGCCCTCTCCGCCGACTCATGGGTGAGGTCGAAGCCCCTGACAGTAGTGTCCAGGTCCATGGTGGTCCTGGAGCTCACGCCGACGAGGGAGGAGATGAGCACGCCGCCCTTAATGACGACGTTGTCGCGCCACGGAGATTCCGCGAGGCGTTCGAGCAGCCTCTCCAGCAGGTAGCTCTGCATCATCGCCTGGGCGGGGATGCCCGCCTCCTTGGCCATGTTGTTGATGCGCGCCTTGAGCTGCATCGCGTTCTTGGTCCTCACAGCAGCACCTCCAGGTAGTTGCGGATCTTCCTTTCGACGCCGAGGCTGCGGGCGTACCCGACGAGCTTCGCCACGTCCCGCTTGGGGCTTTTCGCATAGGATTGCATCGCCGGGGTGACGACCTGCGCATCAACCGTGCCCTGGCCCCTGACCAAGTCGCAGAGCGTCCTCTCCAGGTCGTAGGCCCTGACGACGTTTCCATGCTGGGTGGTCAGCTCCGTGATCCCGAGGTCCAGCACGTCGTCGGCGCAGGTGCGGCAGACGATGCCCGCCTCCCTGGCGGGAGTGGCGTTGTACCCCCTCGGGAACGTCATGGTGAGGGAGAAGGGCGCGCGGTCGGTCATCCCGTGCAGGAACAGCGCGGTGTCGTCGGAGAAGACTCCGCGCGCGAACCTGTGCTGTGCGACGAGGTACGGGTCCTCCCAGGTCTCGGGCAGCGCGTAGAGGCCGCGGGCGACCTGGACGAGGTCCCCCCTGCCGACGGCCTCGGTGAGCTTTCGCCTGGGAATGCCGGCCTCTGTCGCCTGAGAGGCGGTCACATAGCCGTTGCCGCTTTCTGCCATTTCAACCAGAACCATCGCGTACCTTCTTCGCGTGCTTATGTACTTTCATGCTGAATATTATCATATTATAAGCATAAAAGTACATATTTGATAGTAACGTTCAGCGTCTATATCTTGCCCATGTGGCGTAATTCCTGATGTGAAAGATAGCTTGGCTCAAAAAATGAATGCTCCTCGGACAACCGGGGAGCATTCCAAATTATTGATTCATATGGTTATGAGGGCATTTCTGCTCGATGTTGCGATTTATACCCCCATAACCAAGGATTTCTTATTCCCACTCAATGGTCGCAGGTGGCTTTGGAGTGATGTCGTAGGCCACGCGGTTAACGCCAGCAACCTCACTGACGATGCGAGAAGAAATGCGGGTCAGCAACTCATAAGGAAGCTTTGCCCAATCAGCAGTCATAGCGTCGCTCGACTCAACGGCGCGCAAGATAACTGGACGGGCATACGTGCGCTCATCACCCATTACACCAACGGACTTAATGTCGGGTAGCACGGCAAAGTACTGCCAAACACTGTGCTCGGAGTTACGATCGCCTGTCTCGTCAAAGAGCTGAGCATTGTAAGCGTCAATCTCTTCTCGGACAATAGCGTCGGCATTGCGAAGAATCTCCAGTTTTTCTGGGGTAACGTCGCCAATGATACGGATAGCAAGGCCAGGACCTGGGAATGGCTGCCTGTAGACAAGGTTCTCTGGCAGGCCAAGAGAAACGCCCAGCGCGCGGACCTCGTCCTTGAAGAAGTGGTCCAGGGGCTCAATCAGGTCAAAGTGAACGCCCTCTGGGAATGGAATCAGGTTGTGGTGGCTCTTGATGGTTGCAGCTTTGCCGCCGGTCTTACGAGCACCAGACTCAATAATGTCAGGGTAGATGGTGCCCTGTGCCAGGAACTGAACGCCGTCCAACTTCTGAGCCTCGTCAAAGAAGACCTTCCAGAACTCGGTACCAATCAGGCGACGCTTCATCTCTGGCTCGGTAACGCCAGCCAGAAGCTCTGCGTAGCGCTCCTCTGCGTGAACGTGAATCAGAGGCACGTTGAACTGCTTGCGGAAGACCTGCTCAACCATCTCTGGCTCGCCCTTACGGAGCATGCCGTGGTTCACAAACACGCAGGTAAGCTGATCACCAATAGCACGGTGGACAAGAGCTGCGACAACAGAAGAGTCGACGCCGCCGGAGAGCGCCAAAATGACGCGACCGTTACCGACCTTCTGGCGAATCTCCTCTACCTTCTGCTCAATGATGTTATCCATGGTCCATGTCTTCTCAAAACCACAGATATTGAACAGGAAGTTAGAAAGCATCTGGGAACCGCACTCGGTGTGGTTGACCTCTGGATGGAACTGAGTGGAATACAGATTCTTAGCAGCGTTTTCCATGGCTGCAATTGGGCACACGTCAGTTGAAGCGGTAACGGTGAAGCCCTCTGGGACTTCAGATACAGCATCACGGTGACTCATCCAAACGGTCTGCTGCTCAGCGGTACCGTCAAAAATGCGACTCTCCCCCGCGCGTGTCAAATGAGCTGGACCATACTCGCCCTTCTCGGTATGTCCAACGGTGCCTCCCAGGGTAACCGCCATGATCTGCTGTCCATAGCAGAAACCAAAGACAGGAAGGCCAAGCTCCAAAATCTCTGGATCAATCTTTGGCGCATCCTCAGCGTAAACGGAAGCAGGGCCGCCGGACAAAATGAGCGCAGATGGATTGAGCTCACGAAGCTCATCTGCGGAAATATCACAGGGAACAATCTCGGAGTAGACGTTAAGATCGCGCACGCGACGTGCAATTAACTGGCCGTACTGGGCACCAAAGTCTAGAACTGCAACAAACTGCTTGGGCCTGGACTCGCTCATGCATGACTCCGCTTCTCCGGTTTCCCGGTCACTCTTAGATTCTGCGCCGGCGCGCACTACCGCACGTATGGGCACATACCTCTACCACGAATTTATTGCTATTAATAATACCTTCAACCAGCCATTAACATCACGAGAGATTGTGTGCGCCAAAAAGTCTTCTTATTCTGTGCAAACAAAAGACGGCAAAGTTCTATAATCTGACGAGAAATGCTACTAATTTCTAACAATTATAAAATACAGAATATGGCGAGAAGAGCAGGTCAAAAATACGGTTTTTTGAAATATAATTGTTTTGTGATGACTAAAACTAGTAACAGTTTTTTAAGTACCTATCTGCAATAATTTTCTCACGCTCGTAAGACGAATTGGAGTTTGGTTTATGAAAAAAGTACTGGTCAAACTAGGCGCATTTCTTGTGCCATTTATGATTGTTGTTACTTTTGCGACAACATTCGCTTCTGCTGCAACTGTTTCTCCGATTCAAATTACCAGCATGTCTGTGGCTGATGATACCTATACACCAGTAAATGAGATTACCACTGATAATCTGTACCATATTACAATTAACTGGGAATCTACCGCATCTACCGTGGCAGAAGGTGACTATTTTGATATTACTCTGCCCGATAAAGTCCAGTTCACTGCCACACAAAAC
>JABZHU010000164.1:0-2673 GCA_015258705.1 Atopobium sp.
GTAAGAACCAGAGCTGCCGGTCGTGTCTACGTCAACGAGCACCTTATGAACTTCTCGACAGCTGCAGAGGCAATGGATCATGGTTTTGCCATGATTACCGAGGAGCGCAAGGCAAACGGCTTGTTCCTTAAGGGCGATTTGACGTTTAACACAACCATTGCAAACTTGAACCAGTACAAGGCTGGTCCAATTCTTTCTGATCCTAAGATGACTAAGGCTACCGTCAACGAGCTCAAGGTTATGAATACCAAGGCTCAGGGTCCATCAGACTTGATTTCAAGTCTTTCTGGCGGCAACCAGCAGAAGGTCATTTTTGGTAAATGGCTCGAGCGCTATCCTCAGGTTTTCCTGATGGACGAGCCTACTCGTGGTATTGATGTTGGTGCTAAATATGAGATCTACCAGCTCATTATTGATATGGCTAAGAGCGGTACCACTATTATCGTAGTCTCTTCGGAGATGCCAGAGATTTTGGGAATTACCAACCGTATTGGCGTTATGTCCAACGGCAGGCTCTCGGGCATTGTAAATACCAACGAGACAAATCAAGAAGAACTCCTGCGCCTCAGCGCAAAGTACCTGTAGGAGAGGATGATACAAATGCCAAAAACAGGTGGATCTGTTCTGACGGCCGAGCAGGAAAAAGAGCTGCTAAAGCCTATTGATCAGAAGATTGGTTCCATTCAGGCTCAAATTGATGAGCTTCGCGCAAATGGTACCAACAAAGTAATTTCAACACTGAGCGCTATTGAGTCAACAAAGCGCGATAAGTCTATCTCTGCTGAAGAGCGCAACACGCTAATTGAGGGCTACAAGGCTGAGCTGGAGCTTGCAAAGAAGGTTGAGTCCGAGAACAGTGCTCAGGTCTCCAAGCTTATTGCAGAGGCCGAGGCGTATCTCAAGGAGCACTACAAGAGCGAGTATCTTGAGCCAGTTAAGGCAAGCTGTGCCGTAGAGAAGGAGCAGGCTAAGCAGAATTACGCTGCTGCTCTTGAGCGCCTCAAGAAGGAGCACGAAGAGGCTGTCAGCAAGACTTCTGATGCTCAGGAAATCAAGGATGAGAAGTACGTTTATAAGAACCGTCAGTTCGACGCTAAGGTCAACTATCAGAAGGATCTTCAGCGCATCAAAGATCGCGCTCACAATGCGTTTAGTCATGAGTATCACCTCATCGACCTTCTCAGGATGTCTAAGTTCACTCCACTGGAGTCTCAGGCTCAGAAGTGGGAGAACTACAAGTACACCTTTAACACCCGTTCATTCTTGCTTCAGAACGGTCTGTACATTGTTATTCTCCTGGTATTTATTGCCCTTTGTATCATTACCCCAGCAGTCAAGGGCACTCAGCTTCTGACATACTCCAACGTCATCAACATTCTTCAGCAGGCATCGCCTCGAATGTTCCTGGCTCTTGGTGTAGCTGGATTGATTCTGCTTACCGGTACTGACCTGTCTATTGGTCGTATGGTTGGTATGGGCATGACTGCTTCAACCATCATCATGCACCAGGGCATCAATACTGGCCAGGTCTTTGGTATCACGTTTGATTTTACTGGTGTTCCAATTCCTGTCAGAATCATCATGGCTCTGGTTACTTGTATTGTCCTGTGCACCTGCTTTACCAGTATTGCTGGCTTCTTTACCGCTAAGTTTAAGATGCACCCATTCATCTCGACCATGGCTAACATGCTGATTATCTTTGGTATTGTTACCTATGCAACAAAGGGTGTTTCTTTTGGTGCTATCGAGCCATCTATTCCAGACATGGTCATTCCACGAATTGGTAAATTCCCATCCATTATTTTGTGGGCAATCGCAGCTATCGCTATTGTTTGGTTCATCTGGAACAAGACTACCTTTGGTAAGAACCTCTATGCTGTAGGTGGAAATCCTGAGGCAGCAGCTGTTTCTGGTATTTCAGTCTTTAGAGTTATGGTTGGCGCCTTTGTCATGGCTGGTATCCTCTATGGATTTGGTTCATGGCTCGAGTGCATGCGTATGGTCGGCTCTGGCTCTGCAGCTTACGGACAGGGTTGGGACATGGACGCAATCGCAGCATGCGTTGTTGGTGGCGTCTCGTTCACCGGTGGTATTGGTAAGATCTCCGGTGTTACCGTGGGTGTTCTTATCTTTACCGCACTGACTTACGCACTGACCATTCTTGGTATCGACACCAACCTTCAGTTTGTCTTCTCAGGCGTCATTATTCTGACCGCAGTTACCCTTGACTGCTTGAAGTACGTCCAGAAGAAGTAGCTGGCGCTCCCGCGCCGCGTGCCGTACAGCGCGGACATGCGCCACAAGTGCGGGAACGCGCGCCGAGCGGAAAAGCGTGCTACTACGTACAAGTTTCGAGGCGTCTACTTACGTAGACGCCTCTTTTTTGGCGAAAGACAGCGCTTGCACGTTAAGGAAAAGTGGCTTTACGGGAAAATTACAAAGCAGCTGGTAAAATAAGGTATCTCTTCGGACATATGTCCTTTTACAAATTTCGCACCACACCTATGTCGGATAATCTGCAATTTTTGGCATGAAAAGCACATCTGTGGCAGATAATCTGCCATTTCAAAGCGAAATAACACACCTATGTCGGAAAATATGTTAACTATTAACAGAATATGGTCGTGTCCCGAAAAGTGGTGTAAGCAAGCATTTCAGGTGTTTAAAAGAAGT
>JABZHU010000038.1:0-11344 GCA_015258705.1 Atopobium sp.
ACTTCTTTTAAACACCTGAAATGCTTGCTTACACCACTTTTCGGGACACGACCATGTTTTTGGCTCTGTATATACAGATTATCTGACTTAGGTGTGTTCGGGCTTCTAAAAACGTGCAGATTATCCGACATAGGTGTGTTTTAACAGCATCAAGGCTACCCAAACAAAAAGCCCCGCCAACTGGCGGGGCTTTGAAGTGCAGTTTTGTCGCCGGTCGCGATTTCGCGCTCGTCGCGCATCGTCGCACTCGTCGCGCATCATCGCGCTCGTCGCGCTCGTCGCGCATCGTCGCGCATCGTCGCGCATCGTCGCACTCGTCGCACTCGTCGCGCATCGTCGCGCATCGTCGCGCATCGTCGCGCATCGTCGCGCATCGTCGCACATCGTCGCACTCGTTGCGCGGCGCGGCGCTCGTCGCGCGACGCGGACCAGAAAGCTTACTCCTCCTCGAGAGCAGCAGCAATCTCGTCGGTGATGTTCATGGTGCTGTAGACGTTCTGAACGTCATCGAGCTCGTCGAGCTTATCGATAAGACGCTGAACCTTCTTTGCATCAGAAACGGAAACGTCAGTTGGGGTGGTTGGAACCATAGTAAGCTCGGAACCCTTGACCTCAATGCCCTGAGCCTCGAGGCCCTTCTGGACATCCTGCATCTTGTCGTATGCAGTCCAAACAATCCACTGATCGCCAGCGTCCTCGTAATCGTTTCCGCCAGCCTCGGCAACTGCCATCATGAACTCGTCCTCGTCGACAGCGTTCTCGCGGTCAGCAACCTTCTTCTCTTCGGAGACAATAACCTTGTCAACTGCGATGGAGCCCTTGCGCTCAAACTGGAACGCAACGGAACCAGCGGTACCAAGGTTGCCGCCGGAGTGAGTAAATGCGGAGCGAACATCTGCTGCGGTGCGGTTCTTGTTGTCAGTCAGGCAGTCAACGTAAACTGCGACACCTGCAGGACCGTATCCCTCGTAAACGATCTCCTCGTAAATGGCAGCATCAGCGCCAGCGCCAAATGCCTTATCGATAGCGGCCTGAATCTTTGCGTTAGGCATGGAAACCATGCGAGCACGGGCAACAGCGGCAGACAAGCTAGCGTTGTTGTCCGGATTTGGGTCGCCACCCATCTTTGCGGCAACAGTAATGTTGCGGGAAAGCTTAGAGAACAGCGAAGAACGCTTAGCGTCGATAGCTGCTTTCTTGTGCTTGGTTGTGGCCCACTTAGAGTGTCCGGACATTGCACTCTCCTTCTTTAGAGGTTCGAAAACCTAATTATCACATTAGCCCTTATACGTTACACGAAATCAAGAAGCGAGAAAAGACTTATTTTGCAGATATGGAGACTAAACGCACACCATACGTCGAGAAACCCGTGAGCTCGCAAACCCTGCGCACCTCCACGCAAGTCCGCGCACCATCGCACACCTCCACGCGCAACTCGTCCGCTCCTACTCCACCAGCTCAACGTGGATGGACTCCGCGATCTTCTCGACCAGCGCAAAGTCGCCCAAGCCAGCGCTCATCGCAACGTTTCCGCCGGTAGCCATCGCTCGCGTCAGAGCCTTCTCGACAGCCGACGGATCCTCAAGCCAGATTGACATGAAGCTTGCCAGCGTCGAATCGCCCGCGCATGCCGTCGAAAGCACCTCTACCTGCGCAGCATTTGCGTGCCAGACATGTTCACCGTTAAAGAAGGACGCACCCTCGCCGCCCAGCGTAAGCAGGATGTTCTTTGCTCCGCGCTCATGAATCTTGTGGAGGGCGAGAAGAACGTCGGCCTCGTTATGAACGTCGACACCAAAGATCTCTGCCACTTCTTCGTCGTTTGGCTTGATGAGCAGCGGTTTTTTCTCGACAAGTTCTGCGAGGTGTTTATGAGAGATGTCCAGGACCAGCTCAGCGCCGCACTCATGACACAGATCAAAGAGCTCGTCGTAGAAGGTTGGATCCATCTCAGGGGAAAGCGAGCCAGAGACCACCAGCACGTCCAGGTCGGGCGCAGTGCGCAGCAGCTCAAGCATCTCGTCTTGCTTGGAGCGAATAACGGGAGCACCTGCATTAGGGAACTTAAGCTCGCCTTCTGGTGTGGTCACAAAAATGTTTACGCGGGTAATACCGTCAATCCACACAGGCTTGACCGGGCAAATCTTGGATGCCTCTTCAACAATATAATTGCCCGAGAAGCCACCAAAAAAGCCCAGGATAGTGGACTCGACGCCGTAGTGAGCAAGCGTAAATGAAACGTTCAGACCCTTGCCGTTTGGTGTGTAAACAGCGTCGGTTGTGCGGTTGACGTGCGTATAAGAAGGAACTCCCGAGTTGACGTTCATGTCGATAGCGGGGTTAGTGGTAAGTGTGTAAATCATCAAAGCTCCCTCTGAAACAAATATGGACCCGACGAAATCGCCGAGTCCATATTTTACTTCGATTATCTGAGTCTGCACCCAAACTGTACGTAAATTCTGAGTGAAACTCAAACGCCGCCGAGTGTGCTAAGCGTAACGCTTAGCCCTCGACAATCTGGTTGCCGTTCTTGCGGTACTCGTATGCCTTGAAAGCAACAAAGAGAATACCACCAACAACAGCGCCGATGAGAATGGCAAGAACCCACTTAAGGCCGCCATCGACAACGGGAAGAACCAGGAAACCACCGTGAGGTGCTGGGTCATGAACGCCAAAGAGCAGCGTCAGGATGGAGCCGATGGAAGAACCGATCATCATGATAGGCATGACAGGCCAAATGTTCTTGGTCATAAATGGAATAGCGCCCTCGGTAATGTGGGTGCAGCCAAGAACGAAGTTGACCAGACCAGCGTTGAAGTCGGACTTGGTGAAGTATTTCTTACCAACGACAACAGCAAAGGTGGTGATCAGTGGAGGAACAATACAAGCAGCAGAAACTGCAGCCATGAAGTTAGTACCAAACTCATAGGTTGGGGTACCAACACCAGCAGCAAGAGCCTCGGTCAGAAGTGCAGTACCGGTAACGTAAGCTGCCTTGTTGACTGGGCCGCCCATGTCAAATGCGGCCATGCAACCAATTGCAAGACCAAGGACAATTGGGCCAGAAGCAGACAGACCGCGCAGGAAGTTCATCATGCCGGTGTTGATTGCTGCCATTGGACCAGAAATACCCAGCATAACCAGGCCAACAATGGTGGTGGAAAGCAGTGGGTACAGGAAGATTGCCTTCAGGCCATCAAGGTTCTTTGGAAGACCTGCAAGAAGCTTCTCAAGACCAACGATGACATAACCAGCAAGGAAGCCGCCAACAATACCGCCCAAGAAGCCAAAACCAACACCAGCGCCACCAGCATCAATCATGCCAGTGTTAGGGTTGATTGGAAGGCCCTGAATAGCAATCATACCTGCAACAAAGCCAGGAACAAGAGCAGGACGCTTGCCGATAGACTCTGCAATGTAAGCAGAAAGAACTGGAACCATAAGGCCCATTGCAATGCCGCCGATGATCTTGAGCATGGCAGCAAAGCTGTTGTAGTCAGGTGCAGTGGAGCTGAAGGAAGTAATACCCCAGAGGAATGAAACAGCAGTCAGAACACCACCAGCAACAACAAAGACCAGCATGTGGCTGACGCCGTTCATGAGGTGCTTGTAGATGATGTGGCCTACAGACTCCTTCTCAATGGTGCTCGAGACTGGAGCGTCGTCTGCCTCTGCAAGCTCGCCTTCAGGCTGAGCAACAAGAGCACGGTCGATAAGACCCTCTGCATCCTTAATAGCTGCAGTAACACCAACATTTACCATTGGTTTTCCGGCAAAACGCTCAGCCTGAACGTCCTTATCGGCAGCAACAACTACTGCCTTGGCGTTCCTGATTTCAGCTGCGGTGAGCTCGTTCTCTACACCGACCTGGCCGTGCGTCTCAACCTTAATGGTAAGACCTTTAGCTGCGGCGGCCTTCTCAAGGGCCTCCTTAGCCATAAAGGTGTGCGCAATACCGGTTGGGCAACCAGTAGCAGCAACGATGTCATACTTTGACTCGTCAGCCACAGCACTCCCCTTTCATCCTAGTGCTCGGAATTGTTCCAAACACAACCAAAAAAGCTGCTCAATGTTAGCACTGAGCAGCTTTGACAACTACGTTTTTACATAAATTGTAATCAGAAAATTATGTTATTGAACGCACTTTCATTACGGAAGATGTTTATGACAAAAACTTTGATGTTTTTCTCTCCAAGAGCCCTAACGTACGCACCCTTTTCCAGGCGAGAAGCTCATGCGCCAGAAACTTGCTTCTACTCAGCACTCTCCTTGCCAAAACGCTCTTGCCTCAGGCGCAGCGCCTCGTATGCGCAACCATACATTGCAGCCTGATTGCCCAAGCTCGCAGCCTCAATACGAGCGCCCTTGCTTACCGGTAGAGCGTACTGCTCAAAACACTCGCGAAGCTCGGTAGCAAACGTTGCAAACGAACCCGCAACGCCGCCGCCAATCAAGAACATGGCAGGATCAACCACGCACGAAACCTGCGCCATAGCAAGGCCCAGGTAGTGGCACATCTTATGGATAGCAAGGGTTGCGCACTCATCGCCTTGAGCATGAGCCCTAAACACGGACACCGTATCGGTCTCGTGCTCAATGGTCACAGGAACAACGCCTCGAGAAGCGCATTCCTCCAGGTACAGGCGGACAACACCCTTAGCAGAAGCATACTGCTCAAGGCAACCGTGGCGACCACAACCGCAGGTCAACGTCTCTTCTGGCTCAACAATGATGTGACCAATCTCGCCGCCCGCGCCAAAAGCACCTGCAGCAAGCTTGCCGTCTACAACAACACCTGCACCAACGCCGGTGCCCAGTGCAATCAGCACAAACGACGGCACACCCACGGCAACGCCAGCCCACGCTTCGCCCAGAGCAGCAGCGTTAGCATCGTTGACAAACGCAATGGTTGCGTTTGGCAGGCACATAGTAATTGCCTGCACCAATCCCTCAGGATCAATGTCTACATTGGCGAGAAGACCAACGGTTCCGTCATCTGCAACAGGACCTGGAATATCCAAACCACACGCAATAACATCGTTGCGGCTTGCTTTTTGGCCATGAACAATCAGCTTAATAGCATCGGTTACCGTCTGATAACCGCCCTCGTTATCAAGTGCGGGCGTCTTGACCTTCTGCTCAGAAAGTAGCTCTCCCTCTGCAGAGAAGAGTCCCAGCTTGATGGTGGTGCCACCAACATCAATGCCCAATACGTATTCCATAAAACCCCCTAGTTGCCGCGCTTAAGCGCACCCTCAACAAGTTGCGCAAGAACGTCTTCAACAGCGTATCCTGCAGCCTCAATAGCCATTGGAACAAGGGAGGTCTCAGTGAGTCCTGGGAATGTCTTCAGACCCATGACCATAACGTGATGTCCATCCCAAATAAAATCAATACGAGCAAGATCTCTGCAGCCATAAGCGGTGTACACCTCAAGAGCTGCGCGCTCAAGAGCCTCACGAGCAGCGGCTGGATCTGCGCCAAGTGCTGCCAAAGACT
The DNA here is from genome assembly GCA_015258705.1 of Atopobium sp. Classification (GTDB taxonomy): domain Bacteria; phylum Actinomycetota; class Coriobacteriia; order Coriobacteriales; family Atopobiaceae; genus Lancefieldella. The sequence goes on from JABZHU010000038.1 coordinate 5,500, forward strand.
CAGGACGAACTGGGCAGAAGTGCTGAATACGCTCTGGATCAAGACGAGCATCCGTGTCGTAAATACCCTTGGTCACTGAAATCTCTACTGGTGGCAGGGTTTTCTCGCCATCTGCGTCAGAAAGCACGGTAACGCTTACTTCAACGCCATCAACCCACTGCTGGATAATGACGGAGTCGTCAAAACCAAGTGCACCGAGAAGTGCTGGTCCAAGCTGGTCAGCGCTGTCAACCTTAGAAAGGCCCATAGCAGAGCCGCCATGAACAGGCTTGACTGCTAGAGGGAAGCCGACGCCGCCACCAAGGCGCTCGGGAACCAGATCTAGAGCAGCTGCGGCTCCAAGATCTTTAAACGCGCTGGCAGTCAGCACAATCTGAGGAGGCCAGATGACCTCGGACTCCTCCTTTGACCAGACCTGGCGCACAATAAACGGCATGTCAGCTTTGTTCCAGGCTGCCCTACAAGATGCAGGTCTTGAGCCCACATACGGAATCTTGAGGAACTCCAAAAGCGCAGGTACTGCACCATCTTCTCCGCCCGCGCCGTGAAGGCACACAAACGCAACATCGGGTTTCTCGGCACGAAGGGTATCTACCAAGTGTGCGTCAGCGTCAAGTGGCAAAACCTCATAGCCGCGCTTCTCCAAAGCCTCAGAGACAAGAGCTCCACTTTTGAGCGAGAAGTTCCTCTCAAATGAGGCTCCACCCATAATGACAGCAACTTTTGTAGCCATACTTAACACTCCCTTGCAGAGGATTGAGATTCAGAATGAGAAGACTCAGGTAGAGCGCCCGCCTCTAGGAATGCGCGATACAGCGCCATGCGATCTTGGACGCACAAAGACAGCCTGCGGATTGCCTCGTGGATGCGCTCTGGCGTCTCAAATGAGTAGCACAGGCGCATACTTGAACTAATACGCTGGTCAGGATAGCAATAAACACCTGGTACAAAGGCAACTCCCTCTTCAATTGCACGAGGAAGCAACTGCTCGGTGTTGAGATATGGCGGGAAGGTTACCCACAGGAACAAACCACCCTCTGGCTTAGTCCAGGTAACGTCTTTGGGGAAGAACTCTGCAAGCGCTGCGAGCATGGCGTCTTTTCTCTCTTTATAGCGAGACTTAGACACTTCAAGGGCCGCCTGCCAATCAACCTCATTGAAGTAGTGCTCGGCAAGAATCATGTTGAAAGGGCTGGTACACAGGTCAGAGCCAGACTTAGCAAGGTTGATGCGCTCAAGGAAATGACGAGGTGCAACCATCCATGCTAAGCGCAGTCCTGGGGCAAAAATCTTTGACGTGGTTCCCAGATAAATGACACTTGAATCAAGCGTCTTAAGGCGTGTTAGATCTTCTCCCTCAAATCGGATAAGACCATACGGATCATCCTCAACAACAGGGATGTTGTACTGGCGAGCCAGCTCAAGAAGACGGAGGCGCCTTGGCATAGACATGGTGATGCCGGCAGGATTATTAAAGTTAGGAATAACGTAGATGAACTTAGGCTTTCTGCCTTGGTCTGCAAGCTCTTTGAGCTTTGCCTCAAGCAGGTCTGTTCTGATACCTTCTTCGTCCATATCAATGGTGTGAACAGTAGGCTCATACGCAGAAAATGCCTGGAACGCGCCAAGATAGCTTGGACCCTCACAGATAATATCGTCCCCTGGGTTAAGAAAGACACGACCCAAGAAATCAAGCGCCTGCTGGGAACCAGAAGTCAAAATCATCTCGTCAGGATCAGCCTCGACGCCCTGAGCAGCTAAAATCTTGCAGATGGTCCTTCTGCACTCAATACGGCCATCAGAGTTACCGTACTGAAGAGACCTGAGTCCCTCAACAGCAACGCAGCGTCGAGCGCACTCTGCAACCTGATCAAGCGGCAGCGAAGAAATATCCGGCAGGCCACCAGACAGCGCAATGACACCTGGACGAGACAGTGCTGCAAACAAATCTCGTACTTCGCTCTTTCGCATGGTTTGAACGCGATCTGCGTACAGATCACCCCACTGATCAAACGAGATTCTGCTGTCATCCATAGAACTCTTACTCCTTACAAGCCATCTTTGGGCAAAAATTGTGCCGAAAAGATGTACTTATTGTTTTAGGACGTAGTCTTTTTAGTATCGCTCAAATATCAATAAATTACAGGGTAAAATATGGCGCATACGCTAAACGGTTTCTGTTGACCGGTAAAGTAACTGGTCACACCTATTTTTTGTAGAGAGGATTTTTATGGACAGCGCACATAACACTGTTGAATTGAACGCAGCGCTTTCAAATCCCCGCGATGATATCGCTAAACTTGATGAACTTGAGAAGAAGCTCTTTGCTCTCAACTACGCAGCTAATGAGATTGGCTCTTTTGGACCATGCATCGATCCAAAAAAGGCTGCTGAAGAGCGCGGAGAAGCCCTGGCAATCCTTGGCGAGCAGGTCCAGGAGACCCTCTGTGATCCTGCTGTTGGCGCACTGCTCGATAGACTTCACGAGAATCGCGCTCTACTTGATGAGACTCATCGCGCGCAAGTTAAAATTCTTCGTCGTGATAGAAGACAGCTGGTAGATGTACCTGTTGAGCTTCAGAGCAACTTTGTTCGTCTTACCACAGAGGCTAATGAGGTCTGGGAGCAGGCAAAGAACAGTGATGACTGGTCACTCTTTGCTCCAAAGCTGGATAGCTTAATTGAGCTTCGCAAAGAGATGTGCCAGGCACGCGATGCTTCCAAAGATCCATATGATCTCTTACTCAGCGATTTTGAGCACGGTACCAACAGAGAGTTCTATAACACCTTCTTCAATAACGTTAAAGAAGTGGTAGTTCCCCTAGTTGCTGATTGTATGGCTTCTAAGCGCCAACCAAGCACCAAACCTCTTGAGGGTAAGTTTGATGTCAACCGTCAGTGGGACCTTGCAAAAGACCTGGTAAAGCTCCAGGGTCTTGACGAGGACGCTTATTGGCTTGGCAAAACTGAGCACCCTTACACCGGTGGCCCTGGTATCGGCTTTGTTATGGTTGCCAGCCACGCTTACGAGAATAACGTGCTCTCCAATGTCTATTCCATGCTGCATGAGAACGGTCACGCCCTCTACGAGCAGGGCATTAACTGGGAGTACCGCTTTACCTCTCTGAGCACCGGCACTTCTATGGGCATGCACGAGTCCCAATCTAGGTTCTTTGAGAACTACGTTGGCCTTTCTGAAGCATTTGCTGAGCCTCTTATTCAGCTTATGCGCAAGCATTTCCCTGGTCAGCTGAATCGCGTCACTGCCTTCCAGCTCTTCTCGGCAGCTAATAAGGTACAGCCAAGTCTAATTCGTACCGAAGCGGACGAGCTCACCTATCCTCTGCACATCCTCATCCGTTACGAAATGGAGCAGGCACTTTTGTCTGGCGAGATTACTGCAAAGGACGTTCCAGCTCTTTGGGCCGAGAAGTACAAGCAGTATCTAGGCGTTACGGTTCCCAATAACACTGAAGGTGCTCTTCAGGATGTTCATTGGTCATGGGGTGAGTTTGGTTACTTCCCAACTTATGCACTTGGTAGCGCTTATGGTGCACAGTACAAGCATGCCATGATTGCTGAGGGCATGGACTTTGACGCCGTCTGTGCATCAGGAGATCTTGCTCCTATTAGGGAGTGGCTGGGCAGCCGTATTTGGACCTGGGGCCGTGCAAAAGACTCCAAGGAGCTCATCATGGGTGCATGCGGCGAGCCTTTTGACGTCCACTACTACACCAAGTATCTAACTGATAAATACTCTCGCATCTATGGTCTGATCAGCGCATAAGTGCACACCGTAGACGCGAGTAGAAATATCTGTCTTCTACCAATTAAACGAAAGGGATGAAATGAAAAAGTTTATCGAGGAGTTTAAAGAGTTTATCCAGCAGGGCAATGTTATGGACATGGCTATTGGTATCATCATTGGCGGCGCATTTACCGCTATTGTTACCTCCCTTGTCAATGACATCATTAACCCATTTATTAAGCTTGTCTCTGGTGGCGGCACCGAGGTTTCTGGTCTTTCCATTCCAGTCCCTGGTACCCAGAATGGTATTGACTTTGGTGCATTCATCAGCGCAATCATCAACTTCCTGATCATTGCATTTATTGTCTTCTGCATGGTTAAGGCCCTCAACAAGTTCATGAAGGCTTCCAAGCTTAAGAAGGACGAGGAAGAGGCTGTTGAAGAGGTTGCAGCTCCACACTGCCCACACTGCCTTGAAGAGGTTAAGGAAGGTGCAACTCGCTGCCCACACTGCACTGGTGAGATTGAGGGAGGCGCACACGCTGCGTAAGCTTTACACCAATCTTTACATCACCGTCCTTTTGCGCATGTGAAAGTTGGCAAGAAAAAAGCAGGCATATCATATGCCTGCTTTTTTAGTAAAAGAAACCAGAAAAGGTTGCGGTTATTTCTTACCAGTACCACCCTTGCCGCCGCCACCATTTCCAGATGAGCTGCCGCCATTTCCAGATGAGCTGCCGCCATTTCCAGAACCAGAAGAAGTAGGTGTTACCAGCGTATAGCCGCCCTTACCATCTGGCTGCCAAGGGAACTCAGCCTTTGGTGGATACTCATATTTAGCCCAATTATCCTCGCGGTGATTAATGAGGGCAAACTTGAGAGTATATCCAGGGGTATCAATGCTAAGGAGTTTCTTATCCTCCGCAGTAGTGTACAGAACAGACTTAGCTATCTGTCCGTCTTTTGAAAAGCCCTGAGCAAGAATAGGGAAAGAAAGACCATCTGCCGAAGGCTCCTCTGCAACAATCTGAATAGGGGCAACACTACCGTCTGGATAGAACAGTGCAGCAGCTCCATCCTTATGAGCAGAGAAGGTATACGCTCCGCCAGAACCCTTATTCATAGACTCAATCTGATCACTGGTCAAATCTTCTTTAGAACCATCTGCATAGTGCAAGCCAAAGAGATAATACGTACCAGGAATGGTGGCAGCAAAATTGACTACCTGTCCTTCAATATAAGCTATCTGTGAAGTATCGTCTGGATTGTCAGAAAGTTTTTTGAAATTAAACGTAATCTCACTCTTGGCATCACTGTACTTCAGATAGTTGTTATCGTCCTTATCAAAAAGCATTGGCACACTATCACCATCATCATACGTACACTGAATGGCAACAGTTCCTTTTGCTTCCCACTTACCGTCATTCTTCACGCCTTTAAAATTGTGCATGAAGAAAGTACCGTCTTCTTTGAAAGAATAGTAAAGAACGGTTCCATCGTTATAGCCCTGATTAAGCATGCCGCCATGGTCAAAGGTTTTGCCTTCCTTTGATCCACCCTTAGTTCCAACACCATTGTCAACACACCAAACACCAGTAACAATCTTGGAAAGATCTCCGGTTAGTGTTGGATTATCTGGAGTCTCCTCAAGCTTAACCAGATTTGACTGAGAAGTCGCATCGCCAGTACCGCCCTGATCGCCATTCTGAGGATCTTGACCAGCTCCACCAAGAACGGAATCAGGATTCAAAATTGCCTGAAGGGCATCACTATTACAAGCGGCAAGCGTGCTAGCAGCACCACCTGCAGCCAATCCCGCAAAAGCGCGACGAGTAATCATCTCTTTGTTCATACGTTCCTCCTATAAGCGTATGGGAGTCCCAACTTTTTATATTCTACTTGAAACGAGTCAAATGTTACAAATTAAGCTGCATTCGACTTATGTATCATCCTACTTTGTGTGAGGAAGATGAGAGGTAATCAATGTCATAGTGCCCGTAAAGCGCAGGCTACCAGAAGACGCAGGTGCAATAAAATGCGAGCCCTTGCAAATCCTATGCTCTACTCCGTTGCCACCGTCAGCGCAAACCGTACCTT
>JABZHU010000165.1:0-2651 GCA_015258705.1 Atopobium sp.
CTTTTGCCTGCTTACCAGACCAAACGTGGCGCAGACGCTCAATAGCGTCGAGGGTATCCTGGAATGCCATACCGTCAGCAAGCTCGCCGACGCTTTCCTGGAAGAGCTTAACGGCAGCCTCGGTGTGAACACCGTAATGGCCATCAACTTTTCCGCACGAGAAACCCAAGATGTTGAGGCGCTCTTGGAGCTGACGCACGTCATTGCCGTGGAAGTTAGGAAGACGAAGATAGAGGGTTCTGTCTCCTAGCTCATAGCCCTCATCGACCATGATTGCCCAGGTAGAGGCATCTACTTCTTCTCCAAGAGAAAGGTCATGGTCAAGCCTAAAGCGCGCAACGGCGCGAGCAGTTGACTTGCCAAACGTGTGGCTCTGGCGCTCATCGTCTTCGATGGTGTAGCCAAGCTTTACGAGGCGTTCCTGAATGTCTTCAACGGCAGCACCAGTGCTACCAGGAGTAATTGGATCCATAATTACCTTTCTCGGTTCACAAAGAAGTCTGCCATAGACAAAAGTGTGTCGCGAGCGTCTTCAGTAAGTATCACGTTTTCAAGCACGTGCTTTGCCTCATCAATTAAGGCAAGAGCGTGCGTGCGGACAAATTTTATCGCATTAGCGCTTTCCATAAGCTCCACAGCGCGCTGAAGCTTCAAAGTATCGCCTGTATGCGCAGAAAGTATGGAGACAAGCTCTGTCTTTTCTGCGGCGCCAAGGTGTTCAAGCGCGTAGACCACTGCGAGCGTGCGCTTGCCCTCAGTGATGTCTGACCTAAAATCTTTACCCTGTACCTGGGCGTTTCCTACCAGGTTGAGAAGATCGTCTTGCAGCTGGAAGGCAAGGCCTACCTTGAGGCCAAATTCTTTGAGTGCATCAAGCGTTTTCTGGTCAGCACCGCCAATGAGCGCGCCTAGTACCAGGGGATATGCAGCAGAGTAATAGGCGGTCTTGGAGAGCGCCATAAAAAGATACTGGTCAGAGGTAACATTCCAGCGCTCGTTTTGAGCCCAACCGAGGTCGAGAGCCTGACCCTCAAGGGTGTGCTCTTGCATGGCGAGAAGGGCGTCGATCACGCGAACTTTAAGCTGGTCAGAGAGGTGGTCGGCCACGGTAACGCGTCTGACAACATTGACCAGGGCAGAATCACCAACGTTGATGGCAAGTCCGGTGCCGAGTGTCTTGTAGAGGCACTTCTCGCCACGGCGCAGCTCTGATTTGTCTGCGATGTCGTCGTGGATAAGGGCTGCCGACTGGAAGTCCTCGATGGCGCAGGCCACAGGCAGGGCGGCTTCTGCTGAGCCGCCGACAGCTTCGGCGCTCAGGCAGCAGAGGACCGGACGCACACGCTTGCCGCCGCCCGCGCTGAAGTGAGCGAGTGGCTGGTAGAGGTAGGTGTTCAGGTCCGCGCGGGTGCGCTCCGAGGACGTTGCCGTGGTTGCAGGCGAGGTCGTCGCCGCGGCTGCGGGCGCCGCGGGCGCCGGGAGCGTCGCCGCTGCTGCGAGCGTGGCCGTGGGGAGTCCGCGCATGATCTCTGCCTCGACGGCAGGGAGCTTTTGTGTGAGGTAGTCGGTGAAGTTCACGGAAGTCCTAGCCGCGATAACCGTCTGGGTTCATCGACTGCCACTTCCAGGAGTCGCGGCACATGTCAGCAAGGTTGTACTGAGCCTTCCAGCCAAGCAAGTCAGCAGCTTTCTGGCAGTTAGCGTAGTTGGTGGCAACGTCACCTGCGCGACGAGGCTCAATAACGTAAGGAATCTCTTTGCCACAAGCCTTTGAGAATGCCTTGATAACGTCAAGTACCGAGCTACCGGTGCCGGTACCCAGGTTGAAGATTTCAACTCCTGTGCGGCCAGCCATCCATTTAAGTGCAGCAACGTGGCCGGAGCCAAGGTCGCAGACGTGGATGTAGTCGCGAACGCCCGTGCCATCTGGGGTGTTGTAGTCGTCGCCAAAGACGTGAACAGCTTCGCGCTTACCCACAGCAACTTGAGCCACATAAGGTACCAGGTTGTTTGGAATACCTGCAGGATCTTCTCCGATGAGGCCCGACTGGTGAGCGCCAATAGGATTGAAGTATCTGAGCAGGACAACGTTCCATTCTGGATCTGCGGTGTGGACGTCGGTGAGAATCTGCTCAATCATCCACTTGGTCCAACCGTAAGGGTTGGTTGCGTTCTTCTTGGGGCTTTGCTCGGTCAGAGGGAGGCTATCTGGGTCTCCATAAACAGTGGCAGAGCTCGAGAAAATAATTGACTTGCAGCCATGGTTTCTCATGACGTCAAGAAGAGTGAGGGTGTTACCCAGATTGTTTGAGTAGTACTCAATAGGCTTGACAACGGACTCGCCGACGGCCTTGAAGCCAGCAAAGTGGATGACAAAGTTAATGGCGTGCTCGTCAAAGATGCGGTTCAGAGCATCTTTGTCGTTGACGTCTGCCTCGTAGAACGAAAGGCGCTTGGCGTTTTCTTCTCCCACAATGGTTTTGATGCGATCGATAACCTTTACCGAAGCATTGGAGAGGTCGTCAACAATGACAGCCTCGTAGCCGGAATTGAGCAGCTCAACAACGGTATGGCTGCCAATAAAGCCCGCGCCGCCGGTAACAAGTACGCAGGAATTTTGTGGGATTAAAGCGTCAGTCATATCAATCCTT
>JABZHU010000166.1:0-2583 GCA_015258705.1 Atopobium sp.
TGGATGGATAGTGCCTGTGAGCATGAGTATGGAGAAATTTGTTCTGAAAGAGTTGGTAATTTTTGTGGCTTGTTAAGCATTGGTGCAGTTTTAAGTTCAGATGAGGGTGATTCAAAGTATCCGTTATTAAATAACATGCTTCCTGATGGCAATGGTGGTCTCTATCCTGTTGAAAAAGCACAGCCTACCCTTGATGAACTTGATAGATTTATAGAAGAGCATGCAAAGATTCCGGGATATCAACTCATTGATGAGGAAACGCATAAAGTCCTTTTTTCTTGTGCGGTAGATGACGGTTTTTGTCTTTACAGTGACAAATATATTGATTATGGATTTACAGAAGACACAATGTATTTCCATCAGCTTAAGCCTTCACGTATATTTTACGCTGACCATTTTTGCCAGGCTCCAGCTGATGATTACAAACAAACACAAAAGGTAATTGTTTTTTGTTATGACCCAAACAACTATGCATCAAACTTTAATATGTCTTTACCAGGTCCAATTGACAGTGAATTAGACAATTCTGTTTTAAGAAGCTTTTCTGTTCAAAAGGCAACTTTAGACTTCAAAGAAACCGGTCATTTTTGGAGGTTAAATAAAATTAGGAACCTTCTTGTAGCATCTATAGAAACAAAACATCCCATTGTTTGGTGCTAAACATGCTCTTTAACAAGACACATGAGCCGAGCTATCTGATTGTGGTCTGATATCGTGTTGTCCAAAAAAGAGGGCCACCACCAGGCAGCCCTCTTCGCGTTTGCGCTGGCGAGAAGAACGTTGCGCTTGAACGATCTTCTCGCCAAATGCTGGTTTTCTCGCCAGATGTTGATCTTAGTAGGTAGGGTTCTCTACCTCAACCTTGTCGACCTCCTGGAAAGGAGCAAGGGTTGAGACCATGACAATTGGCTCGTCATAAGGGTTGTTGACGTAGTGGACCTCGCCGGGCTCAATGTGGATGAAGTCGCCAGCCGAGAGAGTGTGAACCTCGCCGTCAACCACAATGTCAATCTTGCCCTGGAGGATGTGGAAGTTCTCCTCCATGACGTTGTGGTAGTGGGCCTGGAAATCCTGGCCTGGCTGGAACTGGACCATGGCATAGTTCATGCGAGGGCCCTTCATCAGGTACTTAGGGCCGTGATCTCCGCACCTATACTCAAAATCGTTCTCGTTGACAATAAACATCTTGCTTTCCTTTCAGGCGCAACTTGTACTGCGACCAAACGTTCTTTTGCGTGCCACGCGTATCCGCGGCGCGTCGGAGTCCCGGTGCTTACAGACCAGGCGCTCTCCACATACTCTTGACCTTGCCCTCTTCTGCAAGCTCAAGCTGACTCTTGTAAACATCCTTCCACTGGACATAGAGCTGGTCGTAAACAGCCTTGTTGTCTGGGTTGGGGGAGAATGTCTTATCCCATTTAACAACGCGCTTTGCACCCTCAGCGATGCTTGGGTAGATGCCCACACCGTAGCCTGCAAGAACAGCGGCACCCAGAGCAGTTGCCTCTTTGACCTCTGGAATGTGAACGTTCTTGCCGGTAACGTCGGCAACAATCTGTGCCCAAAGAGGGCTCTTAGAAGCGCCGCCTGCAAAGATGAGCTCGTCTGGCTCATTGCCGGTAGCCTCTTTGACTAGGTCAATATGGCCACGGACGAGGAGGGCGGTGTTCTCCAAAATTGCGCGATAGAAGGTGTACTTGTTGAAACGCTCTGGATCAAGCTCAAAGTTGGTGAACGTTGGGCTTGCGTGGGTCCAGTGGATGTAGTTCATAACGTCGCTGAAGCAGCAGAGCATACCGTGGCTACCTGCAGGAATCTCTGCAGCGTGCTCGTTCATGACGTCGTACACGTCAATGCCGCGTTCTTTTGCCTCGGCCTTTTCTGCCTGGCAGAAGCCGTCACGATACCAACGCATAACCAGACCAGGCTTGAATGCTAGAGCCTCGTACTGCCAAATCTGCGGAATAGCATGGCAGTTTACGCGCACACGATAATCTGGGTCTGGAGTGCTCTTATCGGTGTTGAACTCGTACTGCCAGAAGCTACCACCAAAAACGCCAGCCTGACCAGGTTCGCAAGCGCCAACGCCAATCATGCCCAGCTGGCAATCACCGCCGCCAACAACAACAGGCGTACCCTCGGCAAGGCCTGTCTCTGCTGCGGCGTCTGCAGTTACAGCGCCAAGAACTTCTCCACATTCGATGACCTGGCCAAACAGGTCATCGCGAAGACCGCACTCCTTTGCAATCTCTGGATCCCAGGCGCGCTCCTCCAGGCTCATGATGCCGGTGGTGCTGCCGTTTGATGGCTCAACTGCCAGAATGCCGGTGAGCTTGTAAGCAAGCCAGTCGTTGAACATGCCAATCTTGGCCGCCTTGTTGTAGATCTCTGGCATCTTGTTCTTAACCCACAGAAGACGAGGTAGAGCGCCTAGTGCATAGGTCTGGCCACTCTTCTGGTAAATCTTCTTCTCAAGCTCTGGATCCATATCAATGAGCTGCTTGACCTCGTCAACGCTTCGAGCGTCAACGTTAGCGCACGCCCAAATCTCGTTGCCGTCCTGGTCATACAGGAGGATGCCCT
>JABZHU010000167.1:0-2578 GCA_015258705.1 Atopobium sp.
TGATCATCGCATCACCAAATGACAAGAAGCGGTACTTCTCGTCAATGGCACTTTGATAGGCGTCCATAATCTGCCCGCGCGTTGCAAACGCAGAAACCAGCATCATCAAAGTTGAACGTGGAACGTGGAAGTTGGTCACCATGGTGTCTACCACGTGGAACGTAGAGCCTGGCATCAAATAGAGATTGGTGGTTGCGTTTTCTCGGGCAACCATATCGCCTTTATGAGTCACTGCAGCAGAGTCTTCTGCCTCCTCAAAGCGACGGGCAACAACAGGAGGCTCAGCTGCAGGAATCTGATTATCCCAAGCACTTTCAAGCGAGCGAACACTGGTAGTACCAATGGCAATAACCTTATGACCCGCGGCTTTGGTAGCCTTTACTGCTTCTACAACTTCTGGAGCTACGTGGTAGCGCTCGGTATGAATGACGTGCTTAGTAGGATCGTCCTCTGTTACCAACCTGAAGGTATCAATACCCACCTCTAGCTCAACAGATGCCCATTGAACACCCTTTGCTTTGATGGTTTCAATGAGCTCAGGAGTAAAGTGAAGACCCGCGGTAGGAGCTGCAGCAGAATGCTCGTCCTGCATAGCGTAGACCGTCTGGTACTTCTCTGGGTCTCCCTCGTACTGTGTAATATACGGAGGCAGTGGAACGTGGCCCGCCTCATGAATAGCCTCGTCAAGAGTGCGATCTCCCTGTGCTTCAAAACGCACCAGGCGACCTCCCCTGTTGTCGTCAACAAAGTCCACAATGGTGCCCGTCAACACAACAGGAGCTGAGTCAGGAGCGTGCAAACCACCTGCACGGTATTCAATTACTGCACCAGGCTTAAGGCGCTTACCAGGGTTTACCAGGCACTCCCATACACCACCAAGAGCATCAATATCTTCTCGACGTTTTAAAAGCAGCGTTTCTGAGACTCCGCCCGTATTTTGCTTTTTACCTACAAGGCGAGCTGGCATAACGCGCGTCTGATTAACTACAACCAAATCGCCCGGCTCAAGATACTCCACAATATCAGTGAAGTGCTTGTGCTCTATGCGGCCATCTTCTCTATGCAGCACCAAAAGCCTACAAGAGTCTCTTGGCTCAGCAGGAGCTTGTGCAATACGCTCTTCTGGAAGGTTGTAATCAAAATCGTCAGTTCGCATGACGTGCTGCCTTTCTTGCGTCACGAGCTTCATGACGCTCTATCTGAGCCTCGGCCGCAGAATATCTGCAACCGCAATAATTTTGTCGATACATACCAAGCTCACGAGACTCTTTTGTAGCCTCTGGGTAATACGGACGGAAATCTCTCCATACAGGCGTCAGTCCATGAGCATGCGCGATGGACACCAGCTCATCCTCGCACGCATCAAAGAGCTGATAGGGCGAGACAGCCAGTGTTGTAGAAACGTATTCAAATCCGCGCTCAGCCGCCACACGACAACTCTCTGCCAAGCGGATTGCGTAACAAGCACGACAGCGACGATCTCGCTCAAATCCCTGAGGGGCCACGGCTCGCTCCCACTGCTCTCGCGGATCTCCTGCCACAATCACCTCAACATGAGCCTCTTCTTGAGCCCACGTAAGTAAGGTTTGAAGACGCCTATCATGCTCTTCAACTGGCTGAATATTAGGATTAGTCCAGCAGATGGTTGGCTCAAAGCCCTCTTCCCTCAAATGTTTTAAAGGTTCAAGTGAGCATGGACCACAGCATGCATGGAGCAGCAGCGGTGTTCCCGGCTCTACTGAAAGAGTCTCAATTGACTGAAGCATGTTTGAAGCCATTAGTTCTTCTCGCCTTGTGCCTTATAACATTTCCAACCTACTATAGCGCAGGCAGCAAGGCATACAAAAATGGTAACAACGCTTGCTTCAATACCGTAAGCTCCACCCGAGATAAACTCAGATGCTGCAGGATACGCTGTTAAGAGCGTGGTAGGAAGAAGCGTAGTGGTAACCGAAATGCCCAGAATAGGGCCGGTTACAAAGTTCCAGATAAAGTGCATAGCAATGGTCATGAGCAGATTATCGGTAAGCCAAAACACCAAGCCATAAAGAATGCCCATCAAAAAGACTGAGATTGCTGCAGCAATAGAGATGTTAGGCGTTAGTCCATACGTTGCGGTAAAGAGCACTGCTTGAAGCACAAGCGCTACAGGGAAAGAACTCTTAGCTGCAACACCAGTTTGTAGGTAACCTCTAAACAATATTTCTTCTGCTGCGGACTCAATAAGGGTTGCCACAAGTAAGAAGAGAGCAGCAAAAATGTTATAGGAAGAGTTGAAGTTAAAATCAAAGCCTTCAATGAGCATGATAGAGCCAAAGGTAAACAGCACCATCAAAAAGCCAAAGGTAACTCCGCGCATAAATCCTGGCCAGGAGCTTACTCGAAGACCCAAAGACCTAAAATCTCGCTTATTGACGCGGGTAATCCACACAAGGATCAAGCCACCTGCCAACATACTTCCTAGAAGACCCAACACGGCTGGAAGGATGTCATTGGGTGGGAGCTCTCCCATAACCATAAGCGGAATATGACACACAAACATAAGTAAAAGTGCAAGGTCAGCCACAAGGAAGGGCGT
>JABZHU010000168.1:0-2567 GCA_015258705.1 Atopobium sp.
CGCTCGCTACCGATTTGTTGTGCAATTGTATTGTTGATAGGTTATGACATGCTAGATATCGATTTTTCTAGAGTTTTTCTGATTAACTCTCCATACCCAAATCCACGTGAAACAACTGCGCTGTGGTGGGTATAGACAAAGTAGTAGTAATTACTAACAAAAGGAGTTTTTATGGCTACTCAGAATCTTGAGCTTTTCTATAAGCCAACCTGCCCATACTGCCACAAGGTCATGTCCTTTATGGAGCAGAACAACATTGAGCTTCCTATGCACGATATCGTTGCTGATGACGCAGCTCGCGAGCGCCTTATTGAGGTTGGCGGTAAGCGTCAGGTCCCATGTCTGTTCATCGACGGCAAGGCAATGTATGAGTCCGGCGACATCATCAATTACCTTTCTGAGGTCTTCCACGTTTGTGGTTCAAACGATGATTCAGACGATGGTTCCGCTGCAGCTGCTTGCACCATCGGCGGTGCTTGCTCCTTCTAAGATCGTTGCCGAGAAATCCGTCAAGCAGTAGGTTTTCTCGCCTTATGAACAAAAATCCCTCTGTTCCAATGTATGGAGCAGAGGGATTTTGCGTTAGAAAACGGGGTAGTTTATGGCTCTTCAGTCTTGACCACGTTGGTTAGCTCTTTAGGCGTGCTACAGCGTATTCGCTAATGAGCAGCAAGAAGAGGATAAGGATGGATGAGAAGCTGCCGATAACTGCGCCGTTAAGACCAGTAAAGCTGACCATCATCCAGATAATGGGGATGGATACAGCAAATGAAATGAGGTACGCGCGTGTAACGGCTTTTTGAACTCGCATGATAGTGATGAGCTGGTATAAAAAGTCGATCGCAGCACAGAGTCCACCCGTGGCCACCATAATGCGTGCAAGTCCACGATATTGCTCAAAATTAACGCCATACAAGAAGCCGTTAAGAGGAATGCCAATGAACTCGACAAATGCAGCGGTACCTATGGTGACTACGGCAATGGCTCCAAACATTGCAAGTACAATTACTCCAAAGCGTTTCTTATTAGCGGGATTATGAATTGAGGTTTCTAGCAAACTAGCAAGTTTGAAGAGCTGTGGCCTGTAGATGAGTGTTGAGATCATCAAAATAGTGTGAGCTGGGAAATAGAGTGCGTTGAAGTACAGCTGATTGCTGTAAGAAAGCGTGCCTTCCATGGCAAACTTTGGCAGCGAGTCAATAAGGTTGTAGAGGAAAAGCGCTAAAAAGAGAGGCCAACACTGCACAAAGATATCTTTAATATTTGCAAGTTTGATGCGCACGCTTTTATCGGTCTCAAGAATGGCTAGGGGAGCAGAAACAAATACCAGGGTGATAAGGGCACAAATACCCATGCTCCAGCTTGCCCATACAAGATTTCTGGTAACAAACAACACAACAGTAAAGAGAATAAAACTGGCACTACACCTAAGAGCCTGACTGAGTCCTGCTAGATAGAGCTTGTCTTTTTGCTGTAGACGACCTTCGTAGACATCAGCCATACCGTCAACCGCCCTAAAAAGCAAAGCTCCCGTGCAGATAGAAAACATGGGCTCGGTATACCCTTTAAAGAAGCACCAAATAAGACCTGCTATTACCATGACAACAACGGTAGCTGCGCGTTGAATCTGGTAATCAGAAAAACTACGTTGTTCGGCTATGTCGGAAACTTGATACGTGCGAACACCGTATTGGGCAATAAATAACAAAAGCGTTGCCACAACAAATGCCATGGAGAAAAGTCCTGCTTGTTCAATGCCAACAAGCTGGGAACAGACAACGGTCAGAAGAGGGAAAAGTGCACCCCAGGCACCTTGTCCAAGAGCATTAAAAAGATAGTCTTGTGATGTTTGATGTGCCAAGTATTGCTCGTCTTGATTAGCAATATCGCCAGAGACCACGGCAGAGAGAAGCCTGGTCCACCATGTAACCACAATGCCAGGTTGACCCCCGTTTGTGCGCGAGTCATCAAGCTCATAACGAGGTGTGCGAAGGCGCTCTACCTGCTTATGTACGGAAGAATTGTTGTACGCAGTACGACTTTTCTTGAATGGATTGAGCATGTAAAACCTAAAATCTTCTTTAACGTGGCCAGAAACTTTGATATATCAATTTTTATTTGTTATATCGATTGTAGTCCACGATGTACATTAGGTAACAGATTGACAAACAATCGTGCGAAGATTGTTACAAAAGGGTATGGTAGATAGTACGTATTCTGAGTCATGTGACGAAAGGATGAGCATGGCAGGCAATCCTCAAGATTCAAATCTAGAGTCCAGCAATGCTTCTTTTGACGAGAAACCCATCGATGGTGCAACAACTTCTGAAGTAGCTCAGTCGCTTCTTGAACGACGTGGGAATGAGATTGCTGCTGCTCGTACCCTTATTCAAGCGCTTAAAGCGCCAGCTCCTCTGCGCGATAACCTTACCTTCTTTTTGCGTTTGGTAAGAAAAGTGCTTGCTGAGTACAATCCAGATCTTCTTACTAGTTTTGACACGTTGTTGGTTGAGGCAATTAAAGCTGGACCAGATGATTTGTCTACAACACGCGCACCTTTGCTGCTT
>JABZHU010000169.1:0-2541 GCA_015258705.1 Atopobium sp.
CATATAAACTGCTACGCTAAAAAAGTCTAACTTTTGGGGGTCACATCATTGTGGTGCTCTTTTTACAATTTTCTTGACTGATCCTGCTCAAAAGTGTCTTTGGCGGGTATAGTAAGAGTGGTTGCGCGTAGAAGAACGCAAATATTCTGCATACGCAGAGAAGCCATGCGTGAAAGGATAGTTCATGGCACACAAAAACTATTTGTTTACCTCAGAGAGTGTTACTGAGGGACATCCAGACAAGGTTTGTGATCAGATTTCTGACGCAATTCTTGATGCAATCCTGGCAAAAGAGGCAGAGCTCGAAGAGCGTGAATACGTTTCTCCAAGCGGCGTTCCAGCTTGCTTGGATAACGTTCGTTGTGCATGCGAGACCTTTGCCACTACAGGAACTATTGTGGTAGCAGGAGAGATTCGCACTCAATCCTACGTTGATGTCCAGGAGATTGTTCGTAACACGCTCAGAAATATTGGCTATGACCGCGCTAAGTATGGTTTTGACTGCGAGACCTGCGGTGTTTTGAGCCTTATCCATGAGCAGAGCCCCGATATTGCCCAGGGTGTTGACCAGTCCTATGACACACAAGCAGGGCGCACCACTGATCCACTTGATCTTATCGGCGCAGGCGATCAGGGCATGATGTTTGGCTTTGCATCTGACGAGACTGATGTTCTTATGCCAATGCCAGCTTACCTGGCTCAGCGTCTGGCTCAGCGCCTCTCAGAGGTGCGTAAGTCTGGCGAGGTCGAGTATTTGCGTCCAGATGGTAAGACTCAGGTTACCGTTCGCTATGAGGACGAGAAACCCGTTGAGGTCACCGCTATTGTTGTTTCCACGCAGCATGCTCCAGAGATTGAAGACATGTCCGTCATCAAGCAGGATATGATCGACCACGTTATTGCACCTGTTATGGGTGAGGTCAACATTGCTTGGGATAACGCAGACATTTACGTTAATCCAACTGGTCGCTTTGTTGTTGGTGGACCAATGGGAGACACAGGACTTACCGGCAGAAAGATTATTGTTGATACCTATGGCGGTATGGGTCGTCATGGTGGCGGCGCTTTCTCCGGAAAGGATTGCACCAAGGTTGACCGTTCAGCAGCATATGCAGCGCGCTGGGTTGCCAAAAACGTCGTAGCAGCAGGCCTTGCAAAGAAGTGCGAAGTTCAGCTTGCCTACGCCATTGGTGTTTCTCATCCACTGTCTATCATGGTTGATACTTTTGGCACTGGCATTGTTGACGATGCTGTTATTGAGCAGGCTATCGAGAAGGTCTTTGATCTTCGTCCTGGTGCCATTATCAGAGATCTTAAGCTGCGTCGTCCTATCTTCTCTAAGACAGCAGCATACGGACACTTTGGCCGCAAAGACCCAGACTTCACATGGGAAGCAACTGATCGTGTTCAGGAGCTTAAGGACGCAGTTTCTGCAATTCAGGCATAACGTTCTTACAAGGTAATCTTGTACAACCTCATAGAACCTTCTTCCAGCACCACCTCAAAACCTGGGGTGGTGTCTGTTATTTGCGTGATACCTCTGAAGGTTCCAGGTTTGTAAGTACTGGTAACAGCGTTGGAGTAATCAACAACGTTGTTCAGAATAAGGACATACTGCACGTTAAGGTCGCGTGCCGTTTGAAGTACCTCGGGATCGCTGGCAATGCGATTAAGGCGTTTACGAAGAATTGCACTTGCAGGACGTTCTGAAGCGTCATAGCCGTTAGGGAAGCGCCAGAGCACATGTAAGTCGTTAGTGCCATACGCCCAGAGACTGCCATCTTGAGGTAGGTTTGCAATAACAGCACCTGCAGGAACGGTAAGCTCCACGCGACGTAAAAACTCCAATTCTTCCGATGTCAAAATGTAGTGATCGCCATAAGCCTTCTCGGAAGCCTGTTTAAAGGCAGTAGCAGCAGGAATTGGCTTTTCAGATTTAAGGTTTGGCATAGGAACCACATAGTTGAGCACAACCACACACGCAATGACCGCTCCCACAATCAGAGGTTTAGCCCAAACAGTACAAAAGACGCAGGTCTGAGCTTTGGTCTGAGCCTGAGAAGCTTTTTCTCTCCAGGAGGCAAACGTTTCCAGCGCAGCTTCGGCAAGAGTTGCCAGGCCAAGTGCTGCCAGCGGAATTGCCATAATGACGCAGCTAGCGGCAATACGGAACGGATCGGTATACCAAAATCCCGAGAGATATCCCTTCAGAGGAACGTCAAACGTAATAATAAAAATGCAGAGTATAGACAGGTACATAAAGGCAGATACCATCCATCGAGCCTGCTTGTGCTTAAACGTCCATACAGCGCCTACAAGCACGCAGATTGAAAGTATCGGTTGTGGAGAAACAAGCTCTCCACCTGCGTACGACTGTCCAATAAAGTCCATGCCAAGGGCGTGTAAAATAGCATCTTGCAGGCTAGAGTAGGAGCTCCACCAGAAATTGAGAGCCACGCCTCGAACAATCAAAACGTAGTAGAAAACAGACCAAATAACCAGCGCAAAGATAAAGAATGCGTATGCCAGCGTGACAGGCTT
>JABZHU010000170.1:0-2522 GCA_015258705.1 Atopobium sp.
CTATAGAGAACTGCAGGCGCTGGAAAAAGACGGCTGGGTCACCGCAACGCTGGTTGCCCAGAAAGGAAAACCGGACAAGAAGGTTTTCTCGATAACTGAAGCCGGTAAAGAGGAGTTGAACAGGTGGCTGAGGGAAGACTCTCAGGCCTCGGTGCTGCGTATTCCGCTTTTGATGCAGACGTTCTTTAGGGGCGAGTGCTCCTACGAGGAAAACCTTGCGTTCTTTAAACGAATCGCAGATAACGCCTCATCTTTTCCTGGTGGAAGTGAGCTAGCAACGGGCGCAGTAGCCGCTTACGCAGCGCAAATGGGTGACCCAGAAAAGGCGTTGTTCTGGAAATTTACTATCGAGTACGGCAAGATGCACGAAGAAATGCTTAGAGCATGGAGCGAGAAGTGCATGAAGGAGTTGGAGGCGCAGCATGAACATTCTGCTGATTAACGGCAGCCCCAAGGGCAAAGCCAGCAATTCTCTGCGTCTTGCAAAGAGCTTTATCGAGGGCATCTCCGAGCAGCGCGCCAGTGAAGACGTAATCGTAGAGCAGCTCAACGTTGCCACCATGGACATCAAGCCTTGCAAGGGATGCTTCCACTGCTGGAAGAACACGCCTGGTCAGTGCATTATGTCCGACGACGAAGAAACGGTCATTCAGAAGCAGCTTTGGGCCAATCTGGTTATTTGGAGCTTCCCGCTCTACTACTTCAACGTGCCTGGACTGCTGAAGAACCTTATTGATCGCCAGCTCCCCATGAGTCTGCCCTTTATGAGCGACGCAAATAGGGGATACGGAAGTGGCGCCCACGAGTCTCGCTACGATATGTCCGGTAAGAAGCACGTCCTTATCTCTACCTGCGGATTTTATTCTTCAGAGGGCAATTACGACAGCGTTACCAAGATGTTTGACCACATTCTTGGCCAGGGTAACTACGAGAGCATTTTCTGCGGTCAGGGTGAGCTCTTCCGCGTAAAGGAGCTTTCTGCACGCACTGATCAGTACCTTGCGCTTGTCAAAAAGGCTGGTGCTGAGTATGCGCGGGGCGGCATTTCTAACCAGACAAGGGCCGAGCTCAAAGTTTTGCTGTATCCAAAAGAAATGTTTGAGCAGATGGCGGACGCAAGCTGGGGAATTTCTCGTGATACAAGCGCTCAGAGCAACACAAACGCTGGCGAGAAACCCGTTGAGCAGCTGCCGTTTGATTATATTTTCACCACTCAAATGGCGGCGCTATATGACAAGACGGCTTACGACGGAAAAGATCGCGTGCTTGAGATGAACTACACCGATCTTGGGCGTAGCTACCAGATTTTGCTGGGCAAAGACGGTAGCAAGGTCTATTCTGACGGCAGCTTAACTACCACCACAAAGCTCAACACTCCGTTTGAGGTATGGCAGTCTATTTCTAGGGGAGAAATTAGCGGACCAGAGGCGCTGGGTAAGCATCTGTATACCGTTGAGGGCGATTTTTCCTTCATGATTGATTGGGACAAGTATTTTGGTCCTACGCCTGGTAGTTCAACTAATGCTGCGCAGGACGCGTTGGCTAAAGAAGCGGGCAACGCACAGAAAAATCCGCAGATGATTACGATGCTGCTTCCTTGGATTACTTTCTGGACCGCAACCTCGTTTGACTCTCAGGTTGGCGCTATGATTACGCTGCTTGTTACTGCTCTGATGCCGCTTATTATGAGGAACTTTAAGTTCACCATCTGGGACAGAATCTCATTTTCCCTGGTTGGAGCATTGTCTGCGGGCGTTTTTATGAGCGGAAATGGCGACAGCAACCTCATTGTCAATTTGGGTTACCTTGCATTTGGCCTTATGTGGCTGGCTTCATGCCTGACCAAAGAACCTCTCTGCGCTGCATACGTAAAGTACAGCTACGGTGGAGATAGCGCCTACAATAATCCGCTGTTCATGAAGACAAACTATATTTTGGCTGCATGTTGGGGTGCTATGTACGTTTTAACTGCCATTTGGAGCTGGTTTGCAGTTCAAAATGGAGTGGGCGGTATTTTGGTTGTCGTGAACAACCTGGTTCCTATTGGAATGGGCTTGTTTACAGCATGGTTCCAAAAGTGGTATCCAGCTAAGATGGCAAGCGGAAAGTAAGCAGCTCAATCCACTACAAAACACCTACACATCAAAAGAGAGCCTCCGTTTGAACTGCCTCCCATTTCTTGGACATAAGAAATGGGAGGCAGTTCATATGCGGGTGATTATGATTCTGCAGCGTGTTAGCGTCGGCTTTTAGGCCTGGCGCACAAAATAGCGCAGCTTTGGTAGGTTCTGCTGAAGAATTGACATGTTCTTAATCAAGATAGCTAGGCAGCTAAGCGGTCGCACTACCTGATATGCATCTCTATGCATAAACTTCATCTAATATGCTTAAACATGAATAGACTTATATAAGAAATTTAACTATAGATAAATTCCGCTTCTAAGGAACACACCTATGTCAGATAATCTGCACAATTGCGGCCATATTACACATCAAATGAAGATAATCTGCACGTTTGAGGT